>JAICJK010000406.1 GCA_025928415.1 Solirubrobacteraceae bacterium
AGCGCGTCATCGGCCAGCACGCCGCGGTCGACGTGATCTCCAAGGCGATCCGCCGCTCGCGCGCCGGGCTGAAGGACCCGAAGCGGCCGACCGGCTCGTTCGTGTTCCTGGGGCCGTCGGGCGTCGGCAAGACCGAGCTGGCCCGCACGCTCGCCGAGTTCCTGTTCGGCGACGAGGACGCCATGACGCGCATCGACATGTCGGAGTACATGGAGAAGCACGCCGTGTCCCGGCTGGTGGGCTCGCCCCCCGGCTACATCGGCTACGACGAGGGCGGCCAGCTCACCGAGGCCGTGCGCCGCAAGCCGTACTGCGTGCTCCTGCTCGACGAGATCGAGAAGGCCCACCCGGACGTCTTCAACATCCTCCTGCAGATCCTGGAGGACGGGCGCCTGACCGACTCGCAGGGCCGGACGGTCGACTTCCGCCACGCGATCGTGATCATGACGTCGAACATCGGCGCGTCGGAGATCGCCCGCAACACGCCGCTCGGCTTCGCCGTCAGCGACGACGAGACGGGCATCACCTACGACGACATGAAGGCGCGGATCATGGGCGAGCTGAAGAAGGTCTTCCGCCCGGAGTTCCTGAACCGCATCGACGACGTCATCGTCTTCCACAAGCTGCAGAAGGACGAGATCAAGACGATCGTCGAGCTGCTGCTGCGCCGCATCCGGGCGTCGCTGGCCGAGCGGGAGCTGCAGCTCGAGCTCACCGAGGCGGCCAAGGACCTCCTGGTCGAGAAGGGCTGGGACCCGTCGATGGGCGCCCGCCCGCTGCGCCGGGCGATCCAGCGCTTCATCGAGGACCCGCTGGCCGACTTCGTGCTGCGCTCCGAGCTGACGCCCGGCGCGACGGTGCTGGTCGACCGCGCCCCCGAGGGCGAGGAGCCCGAGGTGTCGCTCGAGATCGTCCAGCCGACGAAGGTGCCGGCGGGCGTCGGCGGCGGCTCGGTGGAGGCGGCGCCCGACGCGGACGCTCCCGCGCTCGAGCCGGGCGACGGCGATCAGCCCGCGGGGCCGGCGTCCGCGTCCTGAGCGCCGGGCCGGCCGCGTCGCGGCCATGAGCTGTGCGAAGGGCGGCCCGCGGGCCGTCCTTCGTCGTCCATGGCGCTTGACAGGCGCGCGCGGGGCGGGAAGGCTCGGGGGCCCTGGCCCCTGGAGACGAGGACCGACGTCGTGGACGCAACCCGCCTGAAGTCCATCCCCGTGTTCGCCGACCTCGGCGATGCGGAGATCGAAGCCGTGGCGCAGCTCGCGTCCGAGGTGTCCGTGCCCGCGGGCAAGGAGCTCGTGCGGGAGGGCGACTACTCGTATGACCTGCTGGTGATCGAGGACGGCACCGCCGACGTCGAGCGCGAGGGCCGCCGGCTCGCGGCGCTCGGCCCCGGCGACGTCGTCGGCGAGATGGGCGTGCTGGCCCGCGAGCAGCGCAACGCGACGGTCACGGCCACCTCGCCGATGATGCTGGTCACGCTCGACCGCTGGGACGTCAAGAAGCTCGCCAAGCTCGCGCCCACGGCCGTCGAGCACTTCCAGGAGCTCGTCGAGCAGCGCCGCGAGGCCTCCACGGGCTGAGATCGGCCTGGGCACCGGCGGCATCGCCGCGCGCGGTGCGACGATGCAGGGGTGAGCGACGAGGTGGTCATCAAGGTCCGCGACCGCGGGCCCTACAAGGTCACGGGCCCCGTGACGCTCGTGGACGCGGACGGCAACCGCTGGCGCCTGGAGGACGGGCCGATCGCGCTGTGCCGCTGTGGCCTGTCGGCCACCAAGCCGTTCTGCGACCGCTCGCACCGCGAGGGCGGCTTCGACGACTGCGCGCGGGCGGGCGCGTGAGCGGCGGCGCGGGCGACCTCCGGCCCGGGACCCGGGCCGTCCACGCCGGGCTGCCCGCGGCGCGCCTCGGCGAGCCGTTCCTGCCCGGCCCCGTCCTCGCGTCGTCGTTCCATCTCGCGGGCGACGCCGACCCGGCGGCGGGCTACGGGCGCTTCGGGAACCCGACCTGGGAGCGCTACGAGGCCGCCCTGGGCGAGCTGGAGGGTGGGGAGGTCGTCAGCTTCGCGTCGGGCATGGCGGCCGTCAGCGCCGTCCTGCTGGCCCTCGTGCGGCCCGGGGACGTCCTGGTCTGCGTCGACGACGCCTACCCCGGCGTGCGGTCCATCGCCCGCGAGCACCTCGAGCCGCGCGGCGTCGAGGTCCGGGGCGTGCCGACCGACGACGCGGCGCTGCTCGCCGCCCTCCCCGGCGCGCGCCTGGTGTGGGTCGAGTCGCCGTCGAACCCCGAGCTGCGGGTCGTCGACCTTCCCGCGCTGGCCGCGGCCGCCGGCGCCGCCGGGGCGCTGCTGGCCGTCGACGGCACGCTGGCCACGCCGCTGCGCCAGCGCCCGCTGGAGCTCGGCGTCGCGCTGTCGGTCGCCAGCGGGACCAAGGCGCTCAGCGGCCACTCGGACCTCCTGATCGGGCACGTGGCCTCGCGGGACCCGGAGCTGCTCGCGCAGGTCCGGGCGTGGCGGGCGCTCACTGGCGGGATCCCCGGGCCGTTCGAGGCCTGGCTGGCCCATCGCTCGCTGGCGACCCTCGGGATCCGCGTCGAGCGCCAGGAGGCCAACGCCGAGGCGCTCGCCGGGCTGCTGGCCGCCCACCCGGCGGTGCGCGGCGCCCGGTGGCCGGGGGTGGGCTGCGTGGTCGCCTTCGAGCTGGCCGGCGCCGGGCCGGCCCAGCGCTTCATCGACGCCTGCCGCCTGGTGGCCGACGCGACGAGCTTCGGCGGCGTGCACTCGAGCGCCGAGCGCCGCGCGCGCTGGGGCACCGACGCCGTCGGCGAGGGGTTCGTCCGCTTCTCGTGCGGCGTGGAGGACACCGAGGACCTGCTGGCCGACGTCGCCGCGGCGCTCGACGTGATCGCGGGCTGACCGCGGGCGGCGGGCGGCCGCCCTGCGGCGGAACTTCTCCGCCGGCGCCCCGTTGCAACGATGAAGATGCGAACCGCGGACGGACAGACGGTGGCCTGGATCGTGGTCCTGTGCGGCATCGCGGGCGTCGTGGCCGCGCTGCTCAGCGGGCCGCTCGGCCTCTGAGGGCCGCGACGCGGGGAGCCCGGACGCGGGACACCGGGGGCCGAGGCGGGGGCGGCGCCGTCCGCCTGCGGGCCTAGCCTGATCAGCCCCATGGCCCGTCCCGCCACGATCCACGTCTGCTCGGCCTGCGGCCACACGGAGGCCCGCTGGCACGGCCAGTGCCCGGGCTGCGCGGCGTGGAACACGTTCGTCGAGGAGCGCGCACCCGCCGCCGCGGCGCGGCGCCCCGGCCCCGCGGCCGCGGCTC
>JAICJK010000608.1 GCA_025928415.1 Solirubrobacteraceae bacterium
GAGGCCGCCCTGCAGCTCCGCGTGGCGCTGGAGGCGGCGCTGGCCGAGCTCGTCCCGTGGGCCGACCGCGGCGGGTTGGCCGTGCGGCTGGAGGAGCTCCGGGCCGAGCGCGGCGCCGTGGGCGCCGCGGCCAACCGCGCGCTGCAGGGCGGCCTGGACGCCGCGACCGCGGCCGACGTCGAGCGGGTCTTGGAGCGCCTGGAAGCCGCCCTGCGCGTGCGTACGGTGGCGGCGCTGGACGCGCTGCAGTAGCGCTCAGTTCAGAGCGGCGAGGAGCGCGGAGAGCTCCTGCTCGACGTCCCCGTCCAGCTTCACCGCGGCGCGGCCGTCCCACGGCGTCGGGCCCTGGGTGATCAGCGCGACCCGGCCGCCGTTGGCCTCGGTGATCTGAGGGAGCTGGGCGATCGGGTGCACCTCCAGCGACGAGCCGATGCACAGCAGCAGGTCCGCCCCGGCGGCCAGCTCGTAGGCGCGCTCCAGCGCCCGCTCGGGCAGCAGCTCACCGAACAGCACGACGTCGGGCTTGAGCGGCTGCCCGCAGTCGCAGGCCGGGACCGACACGGGCGAGGCCGCCAGCCGCGTCCGCACCTCGCGCAGCGGCCGGCGCGCCCCGCAGGCCAGGCACGACGAGTGCCCGATCGTCCCGTGGACCTCGACCAGCTCCCGGGTTCCCGCCTTGCCGTGCAGCATGTCGATGTTCTGCGTGACGACCGCGTCGAGCAGCCCGCGCGCCTCGAGCTCGACCAGCGCGCGGTGCGCGGCGTTGGGCTGCTTGCCCTCGAGCGTCGCGAAGCGCTGCCCGTAGAAGTGCCAGAAGCGCTCCGGGTCCGCGCGCCAGGCGTCGATGTGGGCGACCTCCATCGGGTCGACGCCCTCCCACAGGCCCGTGCCGGGCGAGCGAAAGTCCGGGATCCCCGACGGCACGGAGATCCCCGCGCCGGTCAAGGCCACGACCGAGCGGGCCTCCCGGACCAGCGCGGCCAGGCGCGCCACGCCCGCGGGCGCGGCGGATGACCTCGACGGGGGGCTCGACGGCGAGCGGGCCACAGCGGCCAGGGTAGTGCGCCGCCGCAGCCCGCCTCAGCGCCCGGTCCAGCGCGGCCGGCGCTTGCCCAGGAAGGCGGCGATGCCCTCCTTGGCGTCCTCGGACGCGAACACCGCGGCGAAGCCGGCCTGCTCGGCCGCGATGCCCTCGTCGAGGTCGCCCTTGGCGCTCACGCGCTTGACCTGCGCGAGGGCCAGCGGCGCCTGCTCGGCCAGTTTGCGGGCCCAGGCGAGCGCCGTGTCGAGCAGCTCGTGGTCGGTCACGACGCGGTTGACGAGCCCGAACTCCCACGCCTCCTCGGCTCCGATGGCCTCCCCGGTGAGGTTCATCTCCAGCGCCTTGTTGGCGCCGACCAGTCGCGGGAGGCGCTGGGTGCCGCCGAAGCCGGGGATGATCCCGAGCTTGATCTCGGGCTGCCCGAAGACGGCCGAGCGCGCAGCGAGCCGCACGTCGCAGGCCATCGCCAGCTCGCAGCCGCCGCCGAAGGCCAGGCCGTTGACCGCGGCGACCGTCGCCACGCCCTCCTCCCCCAGCTCCTTGAGCAGCGCGTGGGCGTCGTGGACGAGCCGCTCCCCCCGGGAGGCGTCCATCTGCGTGAACGCCTTGATGTCCGCGCCGGCGCTGAACAGCAGCGGGTTGGACGAGGCGAGGACCAGCGCGCGCACGCCGCCGGCCCGCGCGGCGGCCCACACCTTGCCGAGGTCGTCGATCACCTGCGGGGCGATCGAGTTCATCATGCCGTTGGCCAGCCAGGCGATCGCGACGTCGCCGCGCGTCTCGAGCTTGACCACC
>JAICJK010000535.1 GCA_025928415.1 Solirubrobacteraceae bacterium
AACGTGCCGCCGCCGAGGTCGAAGACGAGGATCGTCTGGTCGGACTCCTTGTCGAGCCCGTACGCGAGCGAGGCCGCGGTCGGCTCGTTGATGATGCGCTTGACGTCGAGGCCGGCGATCTTGCCGGCGTCCTTGGTCGCCTGGCGCTGGTCGTCGTTGAAGTACGCCGGGACGGTGATGACCGCGCTGTCGACGGTGTCGCCGAGGTAGGCCTCGGCGTCGGCCTTGAGCTTGCCGAGGATCATCGCGCTGATCTCGGGCGGGCTGAACTGCTGCCCGCCGGCGTCCACGCGAGCGTCGCCGTTGGGGCCGCTGACGACCTTGTAGGGGACGATCGACTCCTCCTCGCGCACCTCGGCCTCCTTGCGGCCCATGAAGCGCTTGACGGAGAAGATCGTGTTCTGCGGGTTGGTGACGGCCTGCCGCTTGGCGACGGTGCCCACGAGGCGCTCGCCGCTCGCGGCGAAGGCCACGACGGACGGCGTGGTGCGCCCGCCCTCGGAGTTCTCGATGACGGTGGGCTCGCCCCCTTCGAGGACGGCCATGCACGAGTTCGTCGTGCCGAGGTCGATGCCGATGGTCTTGCCCATGCTTGTGCTCCTGCTGCTAGTGGTTGCGACCTGAAATCTCAGTGAGAGTGTAGTAGATCCTTGCAGGCGGGGGCACCCGGCGCGCGGGGCCCGTAAACCGGCGCCGGTCCGCGCGCGAACGCGTCGGGCCGGCGGATGCCCTAGGCTGCCGACCTGCTGACCGGCGCCGGATGGCCGGCCGGCGAGGAGACGAGGGAAGCCGCCCCCCCGACCATGGAGTTCCCCCCATGCCCGTAGCCGTGCCCGTCACGACGGCGTCCGCGCAGGTCGCCGACCGCCCCGAGCGTGCGATCGTCCGCCAGGTCAACCGCGAGCGCCATCGGTTCGGCCTGCGCGCGGTGCGCCTCACGCGCAGCCTGAACCGCGCCGCCGTCCGCCACTCGCGCCTGATCCTGCGCGCCAACGTCCTGACCCACGACGGGACGCACGGCACGCCGTTCGCCGCCCGGATCAGGCGCAGCGTGCGCTTCCGGGGGGTGGGCGAGACGCTCGCCTGGATGCCCCGGGGCTCAGGCACCGGCGCCCGCACGGTGGTCGCCCTGTGGATGGCCTCCCCGGCCCACCGCGCCACGCTGCTGGACCCGCGCTTCCGCCGCATCGGCGTCGGCCGCCTGCGCGGCCGGCTGGGCGCCGTCGGCGGCGTGGCCGTCACGGCCGACTTCGGCACCCTGCGCTAGGAGTCTGTTGATGCTTCGACCGTCGCGCGGCGGGAAAACGTCAACAGGCTCCTAGGGCGCGGGGCGCTCGACGCCGACCTTCGGGCACATCCGCCGCAGCTCGCACGCGCCACACCGCGGGCGCTGGGCGATGCACGTCCGCCGCCCGTGGCGCAGCAGGTTGACGTGCAGCTCGAGCTCGGCGCCGCGCGGGGTCAGCGCGAGCATCGCGTCGTGCAGCGCGTCGAAGGACGCCTTGGGGCGCAGCAGGCCGAGGCGCGTCGCCACCCGCGACACGTGGGTGTCCACCGGCACGTCGCGGCGCCCGTAGGCGAACAGCAGCACGCAGGCCGCCGTCTTGCGGCCGACCCCGGGCAGCGCGCACAGCGCGGCCTGGGCCTCCGGGACCGGGACCGGCGCCGCGGCCAGCGGGCCGAGGTCGAGGGGGTCGCCGATCGCGCGCAGGATCGCCTGGATGCGCGCCGACTTCACGCGCGAGATGCCGCCGGGGCGGATCGCCTCCTCGACCTCGGCCTGCGGGGCGTCGCGGACCTGCTCCCACGACGCGAAGCGCTCGCGCAGGCGCAGGAAGGCCACGTCCCGGTTGCGGTCGTTGGTCGACTGCGACAGGACGGTGAGCACGAGCTCGCCGACGCCGTCGCCGTGGGGCGCCATCGTGGGGATGCCGTAGCCCTCGCGCAGCCGCAGACGGATCGCGCGCACCCGCCGCGCGGTGGGGGCGGCCCACGCGGCGCTCATGCCACCGCGCCCCAATGCTCGGTGGCCTGAGCGCCGGCCGCGACCGCCACCTCCAGCGCGGGCGCAAGCACCGCCGGGTCGAAGGCGGCGCGCGCCAGGCGCGCGAGCAGGACGCCGCTCACCGCGTCGCCGGCGCCCGTCGCGTCGACGACCGTCGCGGGCACGCCGGGCACGTCGGCCCGCAGGCCCGGCCCGCGCAGCAGCGCGCCGCCGGCGCCGAGCGTCACGACGGCGTGCC
>JAICJK010000420.1 GCA_025928415.1 Solirubrobacteraceae bacterium
ACGATCGGGTGGGCGCTGCACGAGCCCGGCACGGACCTCGAGGCGCTCGTGGCCGCGGCCGACGCCGACCTGCTGGCCCGCAAGGTCACCCGCCGCGCCGTCGCCGCGGCGGCCTGAGGGCGCGGCTCAGCCCACGCCGCCGAGGCCGTCGACCAGCCGCAGGAGGTCGAGCGGGCTGAACGGCTTGGACAGGAACAGGTCCGCGCCCGCCGCCCGCGCCTCGGCCTCGAGCTCCTCACCGGCGGCCGTGAGCATCACGATCGTCGCGTCCGTGGTCGGCCGCAGCCGGCGGCAGGCGCCGATGCCGTCCAGCCGCGGCATCTCGACGTCGAGGAAGACCAGGACGGGCGGATGGCTGGCCGCCAGGGCGAGCGCCTCCTCGCCGTCGCCGGCCTGGTGCAGCTCGAGGTCGCCCACGTCGCGGAGGGTCGTGGCGATGAGCTTGCGGATGAACGGGTCGTCGTCGACGATCAGGACGTTGCCGGCGCTCACGAGGCGAGCTCCTGCCCGATCCGCTCCAGGGCGGCGTCCTCCACCCGGGTGAAGGCGGTGACGACCGCCGGATCGAACTGGGCGCCCGTCTCGGCCTCGATGACGGCGCGGGCGGCGGCGATCCCCATCCGGGCCCGGTACGGGCGGTCGGTCGTCAGCGCGTCGAAGGTGTCGGCGACGGCGAAGACGCGCGCGGCGATCGGGATCTCCTCGCCGGCCAGCCCGTCGGGATAGCCGGCCCCGTCCCAGCGCTCGTGGTGGGAGCGCACGACGGCCTTGGCCTCGCCGAGGAAGCCGACGTCGCGCAGGATCTCCGAGCCGATGATCGTGTGGCGCTGCATGAGCGCGCGCTCCATCTCGTCCAGCGGGTCGGGCTTGAAGAGGATCGCGTCGGGGATCGCCACCTTGCCGACGTCGTGGAGCAGGAAGCCGAACTCGACCTGCGCCTCCTCGGCGAGGCGCAGCCCCATCTGGCGCCCGAGCTGCATGCCGTAGGCGGAGACGCGCTCGGCGTGCTTGCCGGTGTAGGCGTCGCGGGCCTCGACGGCGTTGGCCAGCGCCCGGACCGTGGCCACGTAGGAGTCCTGGAGCTCCTGGGCCCGCGCGCGCTCCTGCTTGAAGACCTCCCGCAGGTCGGAGGCGTAGCGCTCGAGCTGGCGCTCCTGCTCGAGCGCGTCCCGGCGCTGGCGCTCCAGGTCGGCGCGCAGCGTCCGGATCTCGCTGACCTCGCTCTCCCGGGCCCCCATGTGGCACGAATCTACTCGTGCTGCGCCGCATGTGCGACGGGCGGTCTAGTGTCCTGACCATGGGGTCCGCCGGATCGCTCGTCCTCGCGCACGTCGGCGGCGCGCAGGTCGCGCCGCTGCAGCTCGGACCGGCCGCGGCCTACGGGCTCCTGTACGGCGTGCGGGCCCGCCACCTGGCGGGCACGCCACGCGCCGTGCCCCGCTGGCGCCAGACGTGCTTCTACGGCGGCCTGCTGGTCATCGTCCTGGCGCTCGTCTCGCCGCTGGGGCACGTCGCCGACGAGCTGTTCGTGGCCCACATGGCCGAGCACCTGCTGCTGACCGACGTCGGCGCGCTGCTGCTCGTCCTCGGCCTGACGGGCCCGCTGCTCGCGCCGGTGCTGCGCATCCGGGCGCTCGGCTGGCTGCGGGCCTTCGCCCATCCGCTCGTCGCCCTGCCGCTGTGGTCGGTCAACCTGCTCGCCTGGCACATCCCCGTCCTCCACGACGCCGCCGTTCGCCACGACGGCATCCACGCCCTCCAGCACCTGGGCTTCGTGGGCTTCGGCATGGCGATGTGGATGGCGCTGTTCGGGCCGCTGCCCAAGCCGGCGTGGTTCGGCAACGCCGCCAAGCTCGGCTACATCATCGCCGTGCGCCTCGTGGGCGCGGCGCTGGCCAACGTGTTCCTGTTCGGCGGCGGGGCGTTCTTCGACGTCTACGCCCCGGGCGAGCGCCACTGGCATCTGGCGCCGCGCACCGACCAGAACGCCGCCGGGGCCGTGATGATGGTGTGGGAGTCGCTGTTCACGCTCGCGCTGTTCGGCTGGCTGTTCTGGAAGGCCGCCGACGAGGGGGAGGAGCGCCAGGAGCTGCTCGACCTCGCGGCGGCGCGCGGCGTGCCGGTCACCGAGACGCGTGCGGCGCGGGCGGTCGCCGCGGGCCGCGGGGGGGACCTGCGCCGCCGGATCGAGGCCGGGGGCTGAGCGTCACCCCGAGGAGCTCCTCGAGCTCTGCGATCGTGGTCGCCGCGGCGGTGTGGTGCACGGTGGCCATCCCCAGGGCGCGCGCCGGCTTGAGGTTCCCCGGGATGTCGTCGACGAACACGAGCGCCTCGGGCGCCAGGCCCATGCGCTCGGCGGCCAGGACGTAGATCCCGGGCTCCGGCTTGCGGACGCCCTCCTCGCCGGAGATCACCAGCACGTCGAACAGCTCGTCGAACCGGGTGCGGTCGTAGCCGTCGGCGCCCCACGAGTTCGACAGCAGCCCGGTGTGCACGCCGGCGGCCTTGGCGGCGGCGACCGCGTCCTGCATCTCCGCGTCGGGCGCCAGGCCGCCGAACAGCCGTCCGATGAGCCCGTCGTGCTCCGCGACGCCGAGGATCGCGCCGAAGCCCGCCTCGAAGGCCGGGGCGTCGATGCGCGCGCACTCGAAGTCGGCGAGCAGCGTGCGGCCCTCGCCGAGGAAGGCGTCGCGGACCGTGGTGGGCGCGAGGCCCTCGGCGCGGCAGAACGCGGAGAAGGCTTCGAACAGGTTCGTGGTGAGCACGCCGCCCCAGTCGACGAGCAGCCCCCGGCGCTGCTCAGGCGCCACGGGTCAGGGCCTCCGCGCGCGCGGCGAGCTGGACGACGCCGTCCCCGAAGGACTTCAGGTACGGGTCGTCGGTGGTGCCGGCCACGGCGCGCTTGTAGTTGCCCTCCATGAACACGATCGACTTCCACAGGGCGAGCGTCTGGTACCAGCGGATGTCGGTCATCGAGCGGCCCGAGCGCTCCTCGTAACGGGCGACCAGCTCGGCGCGCAGCGGGAAGCCCTCCTCGCGGGTCACGCCGTTGAGCTCGAACATCCCGCCCGAGGGGTCGTCGCGGTCCACCCACAGGGTGCAGAGATAGCCGAGGTCGGCCAGCGGATCGCCGATCGTCGACATCTCCCAGTCGAGGACCGTCACCAGGCGGGCCGGCGCCGCGCGGGCGAACATCGTGTTGCC
>JAICJK010000584.1 GCA_025928415.1 Solirubrobacteraceae bacterium
GATAGGGCCCGGCGAGCCCGCGCGCGGCGAGGAAGGCCCAGTCGCTGGACTGCAGCGCCAGCAGCTCGCGCACGGCCCGCAGCCCGGCCCGGGCGCCCGCGGCGACCACGCGCAGCTCCGCGTCGCGCGCCTGCCAGGCCAGGTCGGCGACCGCGGGCCCGTCCCACGTCGACAGGTCGCGCGGCGTCCCCCAGGTCGTCGTCGGCAGCTCGCGCGGCGGCGCGGGCGCCGCGCCGGACAGCGCGTCGTCGAGGTGCACGAGCTCGAGGCCCTGGCGCCCGGCCTCGTCGAGCACCGCCGCGAGCCACGCGGGGCCCTCGTACCACCAGTGCCCGAGCAGCTCGGTGTCCAGGGCGCAGACGCACAGCCCGCCGCCGGCGAGGCGCTCGCGCGCGCGGGCCACGAAGTCCGCGGCGTCGGCGCCGGCCTGGGCGAGCGCGCGCTCCGGGTCGTACACCGTCCCGTCGACGGCCCACGGGTGGTGGTCGCGCGCCGAGCGGCGGTGGTAGTCGCGGTAGGCCGCGTGCGAGGGGTAGCCGCCCGGGCTCCAGACGAGCTCCACGATCACGCGGTCGATCGGGACGAGCATCGGCCCGGCCGTGCTGGCCAGCGGGCGCAGATGCTCGGGCGAGCCGCGGCCGAGCACGTCGGTCAGGTCGACGCACGTCGCGTGCACGCCGGCCTCCTCCAGCAGCGGGTCCAGCCACGGCGCATGCGCGCACTCCGGCAGCCAGAAGCCGCCGGCCCAGCCCCGCGGGCTGCGCGCGCGGTGCGCGTCGATCCCGGCGGCGAGCTGCAGCCGCACGCCGGCGTCGGTGGCCGCCAGCGGCAGGACGGCGTGGGTGGCGCTGCTCGTCCACGCGGCGTGCGGCAGCAGCGCGCCGAGCAGGCCGGCGGGCCCGAGCGCGTCGTGGCGCTCGGCGGCGCGCGCGTAGTCGCCCGCCGCGCGCCGCAGCTCGGCGGCGACCCGCGGGTCCTCCGCGGCGTCGACGTCGAGGGCATGGGAGGCGGGGCGCAGCTCGCGCAGGAAGGCGTCGAAGCGCGCGCCCAGCCCGGGCGCCGCGAGCTGGTCGGCGAGCACGGGGGTCAGCGACAGCGTGATCGGCGGCGGCTCGCCCTGCGCCCCCAGGATCCCGGCCAGCGGGAGGTAGGAGGTGGCCATCGCCTCGAACAGCCACTCCTCGCCGAACGGCCACGTCCCGAAGCCCTCGACGTAGGGCATGTGGGAGTGCAGGACGAGCGCCAGGCGCCCGGGGCTCACACGCGGCACAGGGCGACGAAGTCCAGCGCGCGCTCCAGCGGCCGGTCTGAGCGCAGGGCGAAGTCGCCGGTGCCGATCGCGGGCGTGAAGCGGTCGTAGAACGGCTTGGTGATGCGCAGCGCGCGGTGGATCGCGTCCCACCCGAGACGCTCGATCGCCACCTGGTGGGCGGCCAGGCGCCGCGCGTGGAAGAGCCCGTGGAGCTCGACGCTGCCGAAGTGCGCCGCGCACAGCGCCCGGAACTCCCCGGGCCGGTACTCCTTGAGGTGCCACGGGTTGCCCGACTTCTCCGCGCCGTCCGGCGCCAGCGTCAGCACGTTCGGCGTCGAGACGACGACCATCCCTCCGGGGCCGGTCATCGCCTTGAAGTGCTCGAGGACCTCGTCCGGGTTGGCGACGTGCTCGATCGTCTGCAGGAACACGACGGCGTCGCAGGGCTCGTCGAAGCGCTCGACCAGGTCGCGCGCGAAGCGCAGGTTGTCCCGCCGGTAGCGCAGGCGGGCGTGCTCGTGGGCCTCGGGGTTGGCGTCGACGCCGACCACCCGGGCGGCGGTGCGGGCGAGCACCTCGGACCCGGAGCCCGCCCCGCAGGCCATGTCGACCACGCGCAGGCCGCCCACCCGCGCGGCGATCCACTCGTAGACGACCAGGTGGCGCTGGTACCAGTAGTTCTCCTCCGGCACGTCGGGCA
>JAICJK010000658.1 GCA_025928415.1 Solirubrobacteraceae bacterium
GCCCGCCAGGCCCTCCTCCGCCAAACCACCTCCACCGACTCCCACCCGTCCCTCTCCGCCCGCATCACCGCCCTGGGCGTGGCCCCCCCCCCCCCGCCCCCCCCCCCGGGGCTCCGCGCCCGCCGCGGCGGGCGCGCGGCCGGGGGCGCGCCCCCCCCCCCGCCGCTCGCCCGCACGCGGGGGCTCGCCACACGTCCAGCCGCGGCAGTTCGAGCGCACCCGCGAGATCGGCATGCTGCGAGCTGTGGGCCTCACGCGTCGTCAGACCAGGCGTATGATCCGCCACGAGGCCGTCGCGAGGCCGTCGCGACCAGCCTGATTCCTGGCGATCGCGGTCGTCGCGGGAGTGCTCGCCGCCGTCACGCCGGCCCGCCGGGCCGCGGGACTCGACGTGCTCGACGCGCTGCACTCCGAATAGCCTCGTCGGCCTCGGAGCTGCGGGACGGCGCCCTCGCGGTGCGGCCCTCGGCCGCGGCCTGTTCAGGTGTCGGGGCGAGCGGGAGCTCGGCGATGACCGTCGTCCCGCCCCCGGCCGGGCTGATGACGTGCAGGCGTCCGCCGAGCGCGCTCACCCGGTCGGCGAGGCCGCTCAGCCCGCTGCCGAGCTCGCGGTCGGCACCGCCACGGCCGTCGTCCGCCACGTTGACCGTCAGTCGTCTGCCGTCGGATCCGACGCTCACACGGGCACACGTGGCATTCGCGTACTTCGCGGTGTTCGTCAGCGCCTCGGCGACGACGTAGTACACCGTCGCCTCGATCTGGTCGGGGATGTCCCCGGGTGCCACGATCGAGAGCTCCACCGGGACCGGCGTGCGCCCGGCGAGGGCCTCGAGCGCCGCCGCCAGCCCCCGGTCCGTGAGGATGGCCGGGTGGATCCCGCGCGCGAGCTCGCGCAGCTCGGCGAGCGCCCGCATCAGCTGCTCGCTGGCCTCGTCCAGCATCGCCGCCGCCTCGCTGCCATCGGCGAGCTGCGAGCGGGCCATGCGCAGCGCGAGCGCGAGCGAGAGCGTCACCAGCTGCTGCTGCGCCCCGTGCGCTCGAGCCGTCGCCGCTCGGCGTCCCCGGCGGCGACGATGCGGGCGCGCGAGGCCGCGAGCTCCGCCCGTGCCTCGGCACTCGCGAGCCCGAGCGCGACCAGCTCCGCGAACTCCTCGATCCGCGCTTCGGCGTCGGAGGCAAGCGGCGCGTCACGCGTCGTCGACACGACGATGGCGCCCCAGAGCTCCCCGCCGACGCTGATGGGAGCCGCCACCGACGCGTGGATGCCGAGCCTGCGGATCAGCGCCGCGAACTCTCCGGCGATCGGCGAGTAGTCGTCGACGCGCGCCGGCCGCCTGGAGTGCCGTACCAGCCCGAGCGCCGTCGGGCCGTCGAACTCGACCCGCGAGCCGACAGGCAGCGAACGGAAGTGGCGGGTCCAGCCGCCCACTTTCTTGCCCGCGTCCGCGTCGGGCTCGAACCGGACGACGTTCGCCGCCCGCCCGCCGAGCAGGCGGCCGACCTCCTCGGCGACGATGTCGAACACGCTGGACGGGTCGACCTCCGACGCGACGCACGTTGCGACCCGCCGGA
>JAICJK010000035.1 GCA_025928415.1 Solirubrobacteraceae bacterium
CTCGATGCCGAGGTCGCCGGGGAAGGAGCCGGCCAGCGCGGTCGCGGCGGCCTCGGGCGTCAGATCGCGGGGCACGACTCCCAAGTATCCTGCCCAGCACCCCCTCGACGCCTGACCCCGACGCTGGAGAAGCCCATCATGGCCCTCGCGCCCGCCTCGCTGGAGCCCACCGACGAGCAGAAGGCCATCATCGAGATGGTCCGTCAGTTCACCGACGAGCAGATCATCCCGAACGCCGAGCACTACGACGGCGCCGACGAGTACCCCGAGCCGATCGTCGAGCAGCTCAAGGAGCTCGGGCTGTTCGGGATCACGATCCCCGAGGAGTACGGGGGCCTGGGGCTGGACCTCACGACCTACGTGATGGTCGTCGAGGAGCTCTCGCGCGGCTGGATCTCGATCAGCGGCGTGATCAACACGCACTTCATCGGCTCCTACCTGCTGCTCAAGTACGGCAGCGACGAGCAGCGGCAGAAGTACCTGCCGCGCATGGCCACGGGGGAGATCCGCGCCGCGTTCTCGCTGTCGGAGCCCGAGCTGGGCTCCGACGTCCAGGCGATCAAGACCTCGGCCAAGAAGGTCGACGGCGGCGCGTACGAGATCAACGGCCAGAAGATGTGGGTCACCAACGGGCTGATGTCCGACCTCGTCTTCGTGCTGGTGAAGACCGACCCGGACGCGCAGCCCCGGCACAAGGGCTTCACCTGCTTCATCACCGAGAAGGCCCCCGGCGTCTCGGAGAACACCGGCGAGTACGCCGGCCTGACCGTGCCGCCCAAGATCAAGAAGATGGGCTACAAGGGCGTCGAGTCGACCGAGCTGGTCTACGACGGCTACAAATGCCCGGCGGACAACGTGCTGGGCGGCGAGGAGGCCGGGCTCAACAAGGGCTTCGCGCAGATGATGGACGCGCTGGAGGTCGGCCGCGCGAACGTCGCCGCCCGCGGCGTCGGCCTGGCCCAGCGCGCGCTGGAGCTCGCCCTGCGCTACTCGCAGGAGCGCAGGGCGTTCGGCAAGCCGAGCGCCGAGCACCAGGCGATCCAGTTCAAGCTCGCCGACATGGCCACGCAGCTCGACGCCGCCCGCCTGCTGACGCGCCGCGCCGCGCAGATGAAGGACGCCGGCGACCGCTCCGACATGGAGGCGGGGATGGCCAAGCTCTTCGCCTCGGAGACCGCCCGCTACTGCGCGGAGGAGTGCCTGCGCATCCACGGCGGCTACGGCTACTCCAAGGAGTACGAGATCGAGCGGATCTACCGCGACGCCCCGCTGCTGCTGATCGGCGAGGGGACCTCGGAGATCCAGAAGATGGTCATCGGGAAGAAGCTGCTCCAACGTCACAAGCTGTAGGCCGATCGGCCTCGCTAGGGTCCAACGTGTGTCCTCCGCCGATGCCAAGGCCCTCATCGAGCAGGCCGTCCAGGACTTCCTGGAGGAGGTGCCGGCGCTCAAGCCGCTGAAGCTGGTGGTCGGCGTCGACCTGATCGGCGGGCGCAGCGACCTGCAGCAGTTCCGCCTCAAGCTGCCCGAGGTCGAGGTGACCAAGGACATGGCGACCGACGCGCGGGTGCGCGTCGAGATGCGCCGCGACTTCTTCAACCGCATGGTCGAGTTCGAGGCCAAGGTCCCGGACTGGCACCAGGCCTTCTCCGAGGGCCGCGCGAAGGCCACGGGGGTCGACCAGTACCTGCGGCTCATCGCCAACGTGGTGGAGAAGCAGGAGGAGCGCGCCCGCCTGCGCCGGGCGCGCCACTAGCCCGGCGATGGCGCCCGGGCGCCCGCCGGCGGCGGACGGCTTCCGCATGCCGGCCGAGCACGCGCCGCACGAGCGGACGCTGATGGCCTGGCCCTGCCGCGCGGAGCTGTGGGGGGCGGAGATCGAGCGGGCCCGCGCCGAGTACGCCGGGGTCGCGAACGCCGTCGCCGCCTTCGAGCCGGTCACGATGGTCTGCGGCTCGGCGCAGGACGCGGCCGCCGCCCGCGCCGCGCTGACGGCCGCCGCCGAGGTCGTCGAGCTGCCGATCGACGACTCCTGGCTGCGCGACAGCGGGCCGATCTTCGTGCTCGGCCAGGGCGGCGCCCGGGCCGCCGTGCACTTCGGCTTCAACGCCTGGGGCGAGAAGTTCCACCCCTACGACCGCGACGCGGCGATCGGCGGCGTCCTCGGCGCGCACGCCGGCGACGAGGTCTACCGCGCGCCGTTCGTGCTCGAGGGCGGCTCGGTGACCACCGACGGGCTCGGCACCCTGGTGACCACCGAGCAGTGCCTGCTGCACCCCAACCGCAACCCGGAGATGACCCGCGAGCAGCTCGAGGAGGGCCTCCAGGACTTCCTCGGGACCGACCGGGTGGTGTGGCTCGGCCGCGGCCTGGTCGAGGACCGCGACACCGACGGGCACGTCGACCTGATCGCCGCGTTCGCCGCGGACGGCCGCCTGCTGCTCCAGAGCCGGCCGCCCGGTGACCCCGACCACGAGGCCATGGCCGACAACCACGAGCGCGCCGCGGCCGCGGGCCTCGACGTGATCGCCTTCGAGCCGCTGGCCCGCGGCACCGTCGCCGGGCAGGACGTCGTGCACTCCTACCTCAACCTCTACCTGGCCAACGGCGCCGTCGTCGTCCCGACCGCCGGCGACGAGCAGGACGCGGGCGCGCTCGAGGCCATCGGCAGCGCCTGCCCGGAGCGCGAGGTCGTCGGGGTGCCGGGGCTGACGATCGCCTTCGGCGGCGGCGGGCCGCACTGCATCACCCAGCAGGTCCCGCTCGCCACGCCCGGCTCGATCTAGACTCGCCGCCATGCGGCTGCTCACGGCCTACGACCCCCCGGCGTCCCCGGCGCGCGTCGAGGCCCCGCGCCGCAGCCCGCTGCGCGTCGCCGCCGTCCAGCACCGCTGGCATCCGGACGGCGGCGAGCACCGCGCCGCGCTGGCCGAGGGCGTCCGGCTGGCCGCTGCCGAGGGCGCCGTGCTGGTCTGCCTGCAGGAGCTGACGCTGTCGCCGTACTTCGCGATCACCCCGGGCGGGCCGCAGGCCGCGGGCGCGGCCCCCGAGGACCTTCCCGGCGGCCCGACCCATGCCTGGGCGGCGGACCTGGCCCGCGAGACCGGCGCCCACGTCCACGCGTCGCTCTACGAGCGCGCCGACGCCGAGGACGGCCTGGGCTTCAACACCGCGATCGTCGTCGCCCCCGACGGGAGCCTCGCCGCCCGGACGCGCAAGCTGCACATCCCGGTCACCGCCGGCTACTACGAGGACAAGTACTTCCGGCCCGGCCCACCCGGGGACGACGCGTTCCCGGTCGTCGGCCTGGCCGACGGGCGCTTCGGCTTCCCGACCTGCTGGGACCAGTGGTTCCCGGAGCTCGCGCGCGCCTACTCGCTGGCCGGCGCCGAGGTCCTGGTCTACCCGACGGCGATCGGCTCGGAGCCCGACCACCCGGACTTCGACACCCAGCCGCTGTGGCAGCAGGTGATCGTCGCCAACGGCATCGCCAACGGCACGTTCATGGTCGCGATCAACCGCATCGGGACCGAGGGGCCGCTGACCTTCTACGGGACGTCGTTCATCTCCGACCCCTACGGGCGCATCCTCGTCCAGGCCCCGCGCGACGAGCCCGCCGTCCTCGTCGCCGACCTCGACCTCGACCAGCGCGCCGACTGGCTGGAGCTGTTCCCGTTCCTGAGTACGCGCCGGCCGGACGCCTACGCCACGCTGGCGGCGCCGCGGTCGTGATCGCCGCGCTCGCGGCGGCGGGCGCCGTGTCGGCCGCGGGGGCGCCGCGGCCGGCGATGGTCCAGGACCCGGTGGGATTCGGGGCCCGGCGCATCGCGGAGACCCGCGCCTACGCCGTGCGCCACTACGGCCTGCACCATGCGCGGCTGCTGAACCCGCGGGTGATCGTCATCCACGATCGCCACCGGGAACGTCATCGGGCACGCCGAGTCGCTGTCGAGCCCCTATCACCACGAGCGCGTGGCACGCCTGCGCCGCCAGACCCACGCCGACTTCTCCCGCTCCGCGATGCGGCGCTACCGCCGCGGGCTGTGAGCGTGGATCGCGGCTGACCCGGCGGGCGACCGACCGCGTCCCGCCGCGAACCGATGGGCTTCACACGGGGCGCCGGGGGGTATAGACCGGCCCCTGGCACCGGCCGGCGCCGGAGTTCAGCGGGCCATCCCGCCCGGAAGGCCATCCGATGATCTCGCTGTCCACGGCAAGAGCCGCGCGTCTCACCCGCTCGCCCGAGGCGCCGGCGGCTCCCCGTCTCTGGGGGATCCCGGTGGTCTGGGCGGCGCTCGCCGCCCTGCTGCTGATCGTCGGGGCGTGGCTGCTGCACCTGGGCTCGGGGTCGACGTTCTGGGTGGACGAGTGGTCGTGGATCCTGCATCGCCGCGGGAACGACCTCGGCACGTTCCTGCGGCCCCACAACGACCACCTGTCGCTCGTCCCGCTCGCGATCTACCGCGTGATGTTCGCGACGGTCGGCCTGGACCACTACGGGCCCTACCGGCTGCTGTCGATCCTCGCCCACTGCGGCTGCGTCGTCCTGGTCTTCGTCTACGCGCGCCGGCGGCTCGGCGACCTGCTGGCCCTCGCGGCGGCCGCCTCGCTGCTGCTGCTGGGGCCGGCGTGGCAGAACATCCTCTGGCCGTTCCAGATCGCCTGGCTGCTCTCCGTGGGCGCGGGCGTCGGGGCGCTGCTGGCGCTCGACCGCCGCGACCGCCGGGGTGACGCCGGCGCGTCGGGCCTGCTCGCCCTCTCCCTCGCGAGCTCGGGCGTCGGCGTGCCGATCGCCCTGGGCGTGCTCGTCGAAGTGCTGCTCACGCGCCCCTGGCGACGGCTGTGGATCGTCGTCGCGCCGCTGATCCCGTACGCGGTCTGGTGGCAGCTCTACGAGAAGTCGACCTGGGCCGGCCACGAGAAGGCGGCGGGCTTGGCCCATCCGCTGCTCGACGGACTGTGGCGGGCGCCCTCCTTCGCGGTCGCCTCCGCGGCCTCGGCGCTCGCGGCGCTCGCCGGGCTCGGAGGGGACACCGGCGATCTGGCCGGCGACCCCGGGACGTTCCTCCTCTTCGGCCCGGTCCTGCTGGCCGCGGCGGCCGCGGCGCTCGTGTGGCGCCTGCGGCGCCTCGGCGGCGTCCCGCCGCGCGTCCTCGCGCTCGGGACGATGGCGCTGGCGTTCTGGGTGTCGACGGCGGTCACCCGCGGGTACGTCGGCGATCCGTACACGAGCCGCTACCTGTACATCAGCGGGGTCCTGGTGCTCCTGGCGGCCGCCGACCTGGCCCGCGGCCTCCGCCTCTCCGACCGCGTCATGGCGGGCCTCGTCGTCGCCGTGACCGCAGCGTGCATGTCCAACGTCCAGGCCTACCTCAACGGCGCGACGTTCTTCGTCCGTCAGGGCGAGCTCACGCGCGCCGGCCTGAGCGCGCTCGACGTGGCACGCGATGTGGTGAAGCCGAGCTTCGACGCCGACCCGCTGTCCGGCATCCCCGCGGGGTCGTACTTCGCGGCCGAGCGCGCGATCGGAACGCCGGCGCTGCCCCCCGCGGCGCTGCCGTTCCTGTCCTCCCGCGCCCGCCAGCACGTGGACAGCGAGCTGATCGCGATCGAGGCCGTCGCGCCGCGCCCGCCGGCGCCGGGGCAGGCGCAGGCCGCCGCGGGACCGCGGCCGGCGGTCGGGTCGGCGACCGGCGGGACGCTGACCGCGGACGGCTCGTGCGTGGTCTTCCGCGCCGCGGGGGCGGCGCCGGCGGGGGCCCAGGCGTCGGCGGACCTGCTGCTGGCCCCGGGCCACGCGGCCGTGATCCGGGCCCGTGGCGGCCCCGTCGGCGTGGCGGTCCGCCGCTACGGCGACGACCTGCAGAACGTGGGGACGGTCCGGACCTCCGGCGTCCTCGCCGTCCCGCGCGACCGCGCCCCCGCGCCGTGGCGCGTGCGGCTGGGTCCGACCGCGGGCCTGGCCGTCTGCGGCCTCGGCTGAGCCGCCCGCCCGATCGCCCGCCCGCCCGCGGCGCGGTTGCCTTGCCGTCACAGCCCGATGATCAGGTCGCGGACCTCGGCGGGCCGGGAGAGGAAGGGGTGGTGGCCGGCGTCGAGCTCCACGACGGCGGCTGCCCGACGGGCGAACTCGCGTTGCCGGCCGGCCGGGGTGCCCTGGTCCTGCGCGCAGACGAGGTACGTCGAGGGCACGTGCTGCCAGGCCGCCGACCGCACCGGCTGCCCGAGCACCGCCAGGCTCTGCCGGGCCGTCCTGTCCATGGCCTGTCGCTGGATCTCCGGATCGCAGTCCTGCAGGAACGTCTCGGCCAGGGCCTCCGGCCGGACGGTGAAGGTGCCGCCCTCGGGATCGATGTCGAGAAACGGGGCGGGCTGCTCACCGCCGAACGAGGAGAGGCTCTGCCCGGCCTCGGGCAGGTAGCTCGACACGAGCAGCAGATGGCGCACGGCGCCGACGCCCGCCGCCGCCTCCGCGGTGACGATGCCGCCGTAGCTGTGGGCGACCACCACCGTCGGCTCGTCGCTCGCGGTCAGGGCCTGCCGGACCGACGCGACGTCCTCGGCCAGCCCGGGCCCTTGCGCACCCGTCGGCTCACCGGTCTCGCCACAGCTCGGCAGGGCCGGCGCCTCGCTGGCGACGCCCCGCTCGGCCAGCAGCTCACCGGTCCGGTGCCACCACCACGACCCGTCCCTGACGCATGCCCCATGTACGAAGACGACCCTCATATGACCTCCTCGTCGTGTGTCGATCCGCTGTCGAGCGACCGGCTCGGGCCGCCGCCGGCCGCCGCGGGCACCTCGCGCCGGATGCTGATCTAGCACTTCGAGACCCGCGACGGACTGCTCCGCGAGGTCCGCCGCCGACTTCCTCGCCACGGACTGCCTCCAGCTCAGGAGGCCGCCGGCCGGCCCTGCTCGGCCGCGCACCACCACGTCGTCCGGCCGCCGACGGTCGCCTTGACCATCGGCGCGCCGCAGCGCGGGCAGGCGGCGTCGCGGTGGCGGTGGGGGACGATCGTGCCGGTGTGGACGCCGCCGCGGCGGATCGCGCGGCGGATCGCGGCGCGCACCGCGCGGCGCAGGCGGTCGAGCTCCTCGTCGCCGAGCTCGCCGGCCGGGCGCAGGGGCGGAAGGCCGGCCTGCCAGAGGGCCTCGTCGGCCAGCAGGTTCCCCACGCCGGCCAGGACCGCCTGGTCCATGATCCGCGCCTTGAGCGGCGCGTCGCCGCGGCCCACGCGCGCGCGGAACTGCTCGCGGGTGATGTCCAGCGCGTCGGGACCCAGGCCCGACAGGTCCGGGTCCAGCAGCGCCCGGCCGAGGCGGCGCTTGTCGATCAGCACCAGGCGCCCGCCGTCGGCGAACTCGAGCGCGAAGCGCTCCCAGGCCGGGTTGCCGCCGGCGGGCACCGGGGCCGGGTCGCCCTCCGAGGCGCCGTCGACGGCGATGCGCCCCGCCATGCCGAGGTGCAGCCCGAGCACCGGCCCGGCGTCGGTCTCGCACCACATGGACTTGCCGCGCCGGCACGCGCTCACGAGCCGCGCGCCGGCCAGCGCGCCGTCGATCTCGCCCGGCGCGTGGGGCCGGCAGACGTACGTGTCGCGGTCGTCGGCGCCCGCGATCTCGCGGCCGAGCGCCCGGGCGGCGATCAGCGCCCGCGCCCGCTCGACCTCCGGCAGCTCCGGCACGGCGCGCCGCCCCGGGGCCCGCCGCGGCCCTAGAGGACCGCGCCGCCCTCGTAGAGCTTGAGCACCCGGACCGTGCCCTCCGGCGAGGCGTCCAGGCACAGGCGGCACAGCACGCACTCGTCGAGGTTCTCCTCGACGATGTCCACTTGGCCCCCGGCGTCGGCGTAGATGTCCACCGGGCAGACCTCCTCGAGCTTGGCCGCCAGCGCGGCGTCGCCCGTGACGGCATCGGTCACCTCGACGCCGATGAACGTCGCATCCTTCCTCACGCGGGGCTCCTCTCGGCGAGCTTGGCCTGGATCAGCTCTGGGATCTGCGAGATCTCCTCGGCGACCGTGATGCCGGCCTCGGCGAGGCGGGCGATCTTCTCGGTCGCGGTGTCCTCCTTGCCCTCCACGATCGTCCCGGCGTGCCCGAAGCTCATGCCCGGCATCTCGTCCATGAACCGGCCGGCCATGAAGGCGACGATCGGCAGGCGCGACTGGTTCTCGGTGACCCAGCGGGCGAGCTCGGCCTCCATGCGGCCGCCCGGCTCGGTGTAGATCACGATCGCCTGCGTCTGCTCGTCGGCCTCGAACAGCGGCATCAGCTCGGCGTAGCTCGAGCCGATGATCGCGTCGCCGCCGATCGACACGGCCGTGGACTGCCCGAGCCCGGCGGCGGTCAGCGTGGAGGACATCTCCGTCGTCATGCCGCCCGAGCGGGAGATCACGCCCACCGGGCCGGGCGCGTAGGACTTCGCCGCGTCCTTGGCCGGGCCCCCGATGCCGCCCATCTTGACGACGTCGGGGACGATGATCCCGAGGCAGTTGGGCCCGATGATGCGGGCGCCGCGCAGCTGCGCGAGCTCGACCATCTGGGCGACGTCGCGGCGCGGGATGCGCTCGGTGACGATCACGATCAGCTTGATGCCGTTCTCGATCGCCTCGAAGACCGCGTCCTTGGTGAAGGCGGGGGGGACGGTCACGACGGACCCGTCGATCGGCGCGCCGTGGTGCTGGACGGCCTGGGCCACCGTGTCGAAGACGGGCACGCCGTGGACCTCGCGGCCCAGGCGCCCCGGCGTCACGCCGCCCACGACCTTCGCGCCGGCGCCGTAGTCCAGGCACTCGCGGGTCAGGTTGACGGCCTCGCGGCCGGTGATGCCCTGGACGATGAACGTCGTGGTCGCGTCGACGAGGATGCTCATGCGGCGGCTCCGATCTTCTCCACGGCGCGGCGCGCCGCCTCGTGCAGGGACACGCTGCGGTCGGCGTACTCGACGCCGTAGCGGTCGAGGATCTTGTAGCCCTCGTCCTCCCACGCGCCGGGGATCCGGAAGATCGCGATCTTCTCCGCGGGATCGAACCCGAGCTCCAGGCAGGCCTTGATGACGCCGCGGGCGACGATGTCGACCCGCGTGTTGGAGACGATCGACATCATCACCGCGATCTTGTCCACGCCGGGCTTCTGCAGGACGAGCTTGGCCAGCCCCGCGGCCTTGCGGACCGAGGGGTTGCCGCCGATCTCGCAGTAGTTGGCCGGGTCGCCGCCGGAGCTGCGGACCGCGTCGAAGAGCGTCAGCGAGCCGCCGCCGGCGCCGATGACCAGGCCCAGGTTGCCGTCGAACTCGGTGACGTTGCCGGCGACGCCGCGGTGATCCATCGCGTCGACCTCCTCGCCGGCCAGCTCGAACGGCGTGGCCTCGCGGGCCTGGCGCGTCTCCTCGTCGCCCACCCCGAGGTCCTCGAGCAGCGCCCGATGGCGCCCGCGGGCCTCGTTCTCCATGTCCATGTGCGCGTCGAGCGCGACGAACGACCCGTCGGCCAGGCGCCCGAGCGGGTTGATCTCCGCCAGCGTCATGTCGTGCGCGACGAACAGCCGGGCGAGCTTCGTGACGATCGGCACCAGCTTGTTCAGCGCCGAGCCGGTCACGCCGGTCGAGGCGACGACCTCCTTGGCGGCGAACTCGCTGAGCGGCAGGATGTTCGAGAAGTGACGGCGGCCGACCTTGTCGGGCTGCTCCTCGGCGACCTGCTCGATGTCGATGCCGCCGACCGGCGAGAAGATCATCACCGGCTGCTTGCGGATGCCGTCCCAGACGACGCCCGCGTAGTACTCCTGCGCCACCTCCGCCTTGGGGTCGACGAGCACCCCGCGCGGGGCGTGCCCGTTGATCTCCAGCGCCAGGACGTCCCGCGCGTGGGCCTCGGCCTCCTCCGGCGTGTCGGCGAACTGCACGCCGCCGGCCTTCATCCGGCCGCCGGTGAGGACCTGGGACTTGATGACCACGGGGCCGCCGATGCGCTCGGCGATCGCGCGAGCCTCGCCCGCGTCGGTCGTGAACCCGAAGTCGGTGACGGGGATGCCGGCCCGCTTGACGATCTCGCGGGCCTCGTATTCGAAGAAGCGCATGAGGCGCGGAACCCTAGTGATCGAGCCCTGCGGTCCGCATCGTGGTGCGCTGGGGTGTCAGCGCCGCGGGCACGGGGACCAGCGCGACATCGCCTCCTCCACGGCGCGATCCGGCAGGATAGGCCCCATGGACGAGCTGACCCAGCAGCGCATCGGCTTCAACGAGGCCGCGTTCCGCGACGTCAACGAGGCCGTCGAGGCGGGCCGTGGCCTGCGGGGCGCCGATGACCTGCTCGCGTTCGTCTGCGAGTGCGCCCGCCTGGGCTGCAACCAGCTCCTCTCCCTGACGGTGGGCGAGTACGAGGCGGTGCGCCGCGATCCGCGCCGCTTCGTGATCGTCGACGGGCACGAGTTCCCGGAGGCCGAGGACGTCGTCGAGCGCCACGAGCGCTACTCGGTCGTGGAGAAGCGCGCGGTCGGGGCGGAGGTCGCCGAGGAGCGCGACCCCCGGGCGGGCGGCGGCGGGCCGCCCGGGACTCAGAGCTCGTAGGCCTCGCGCAGCTCGGGGTCCCGCTCGGCCAGCATCGTGGCGAGCTGGACCATGACCTGGCACTGCTTCCAGGTCGCGTCGTCCTGCATCTTGCCGTCGATCATGTGGACGCCGCGGCCGTCCGGGATCGCCTCGATCACCTTCTTGGCGAACCTGACCTCCTCGGGCTCCGGCGAGAAGACGCGCTTGGCGATCTCGATCTGCACCGGGTGCAGCGACCAGGCGCCGACGCAGCCCATCAGGAAGGCGGCGCGGAACTGGGCCTCGCAGCCCTCGACGTCCTTGATGTCGCCGAACGGCCCGTAGAACGGCAGGATCCCGTTCGTGGTGCACGCGTCGACCATGCGCCCGATCGAGTAGTGCCAGAGGTCCTGCTGGGCGGTCGGCCGGGGGGCGTCGGGGTGCTCGGCGTCGGGGTCGGCGATCACGAGGTAGCCCGGGTGCCCGCCGCCGACCCGCGTGGTCTTCATGCGCCGCGAGGCGGCCAGGTCGGCCGGGCCGAAGCTCATGCCCTGCATGCGGGGGGACGCGGCGGCGATCTCGTCGACGTGCGCGACGCCCTGGGCGGTCTCCAGCAGGGCGTGGACGAGCAGCGGCTTGGTGAGGCCCGCGCGGCTCTCGAGCTGCGCGAGCAGGCGGTCGACGTAGTGGATGTCCCACGGCCCCTCGACCTTCGGGACCATGATCACGTCGAGCTTGTCGCCGATCTCGGTCACCAGCGTGGTCAGGTCGTCGAGGACCCACGGCGAGTCCAGCGCGTTGACGCGCGTCCAGAGCTGCGCCGAGCCGACGTCGATCTCCTTGCCGGCCTTGACCAGGCCGGCCCGCGCGGCCTCCTTGCGGTCGACGGGGACGGCGTCCTCCAGGTTGCCCAGCACGATGTCGGCCTGGGCCGCGATGCCGGGCAGCTTGGCCAGCATCTTCTCGTTCGAGCCGTCGAAGAAGTGGATCATCCGCGAGGGAGGGAAGGGGATCTCGCGGACGGGCTCCGGCGCCCCCACGCAGAGCGGCTTGAAGAAGTCCTTGGGGCTGCGCATCAACGTCTCCTGGTCGTCGTGAGGAGGCGCATCCTAGACTTCGCCGCCCTCCGGAAGACCCCTCACCGCCAGGAGCACGCCGATGTCCGATTCCACCTTCACCACCGACCAGGCCGAGCGCGAGGCCTCGGGCGGCCACGCCTACGGCCGCTACTTCGAGGA
>JAICJK010000397.1 GCA_025928415.1 Solirubrobacteraceae bacterium
CTCGGCGCGCCCACGCGCGCCTGAGCCGGCGCTCCGCGCCACCGCCGCCCGCTCGCCGCGGGCCCGCCCGGTCACCGCCGGGGCCGTCCTGCGGCCCCGGCGGTGCAGCTCGTAGAGCCACCGGCCTTCGAGGAGCACCTGCTCGGAGGCGCTCATCGGACGTCCTCCGTGGCCGGGCGCGCGTGGCCGGCGGCCAGCGACCGCACGACGGCCGGCAGCACCCCGCCGACCGTCACCAGCAGGCCCAGCGCGGCGACGGTGAGCGAGACGAGCAGCGCCGGGTGGAAGCCGTCGAGCATCGCGGCGGCCGACCCGGGCGCCGACGCCGAGTGCGTCGTGCCGGCGTCGATCACCGCGGTCGCCACGGCGAGCCCCACGGCCCCGCCGAGCTGGAACGAGGTCTGCACCAGGCCGGAGGCCAGGCCCTGCTCGTGGTCGGCGATCCCGTTGGTCGCCGCGACGTTCAGCGGCCCGAACGCGCACATGAACCCGATCCCGGCCAGCAGCATCGTCGGCAGCATCGCGGTCAGGTACGGGCTGTCCGCGCCGATCGGGAGGAACAGCGCGTACGCGCCGACGAAGGCGGCCATCCCGACGGCGGTGACCCGCGTCGTGCCGAACCGGTCGACGAGCTCGCCGGAGCGCGGCGCGCCGAAGGCGACGAGCAGGCCGGCCGGGAGGAAGGCCACGGCCATCTCGATGGCCGACCAGCCGCGGAGCTGCTGGAGGTACAGCGTCCCGACGAACTGGAAGGCGAACCAGCCGCCCGCCACCGCCATCGCGCCGAGGTTGGCGCGCCGCAGCGACGCCGAGCGCAGGATGCCGAGCCGGATCAGGGGGTGCGGCGCGCGCTGCTCGGCGGCGATGAACGCGGCGCCCAGCGCGAGCACCGCGAGCACGGAGGCGGTGGTGCGCAGCGACGTCCAGCCGGCGGACGGCGCCTCCACGATCGTGAACACGAACAGCAGCATGGTCGCGGCGACCAGGCCGGCCCCGCGCAGGTCGAACCCGCGCCCGTCGCGGGCGGGCCGCCCGGTGTCGGGCACCAGGCGCAGCGCGCCGACGAGCAGCAGCGCCGCGATCGGCGCCGGCAGCAGGAACGTCCAGCGCCAGCCGAGCTCGGTCAGCAGGCCGCCGAGGATCAGGCCGCTGGAGAAGCCGCTCGCGCCGGTGGCGGTCCAGACGGCCAGCGCCTTGTTGCGCGCCGGTCCCTCGGGGAAGGTCGTGGTGATGATCGAGAGGCTCGCCGGCGCGGTGAACGCGGCGGACAGCCCCTTGAGGAAGCGCGTGGCGATGAGCAGCGTGCCG
Organism: Solirubrobacteraceae bacterium; assembly: GCA_025928415.1. Taxonomy (GTDB): domain Bacteria; phylum Actinomycetota; class Thermoleophilia; order Solirubrobacterales; family Solirubrobacteraceae; genus Paraconexibacter. The sequence goes on from JAICJK010000397.1 coordinate 1,309, forward strand.
TCGGAGGTCAGGGCGCCGAGCAGCGAGGCGACGGCGAAGACGGCGAGCGCCGCGATGAACACCCGGCGGCGGCCGAGCAGGTCGGCCGCGCGGCCGCCGAGCAGCAGCAGGCCGCCGTAGCCGAGCACGTAGCCGGAGACGATCCACTGCAGGGTCGAGGTGGACAGGTGCAGGTCGCCCTCGATGGACGGCAGGGCGACGCCCACCATCGAGATGTCGAGCCCGTCGAGGAACAGCGCCCCGCAGAGGACCAGGAGCGCGCCCCAGGCGCGCCGGTCGAGGGTGGCGGGGGCGGACGAGGAGAAGGCCATGCGCGGCATCCTACTACATGCATGCGCATGCAATGTGTGCGCATGCAGTGACTGCGCATGCATGCGGTTGGGGCTACACTGACCTGGCCATGGCCGACACGGGTGCTCAGCTCATCGACGAGTGGCGCGACCTCCTCGCGCGCCACGCCCGGGTCAACGCCGCCCTCGAGCGCGACCTGCAGCGTCACCACCGCCTGTCGGTCACCGAGCTCGAGGCGCTCCAGCGCCTGCAGGAGAAGCACGTCGACGGCTGCCGCCTGCAGCAGCTCGTCGAGGACGTCCACATGAGCCAGAGCGCGCTGTCGCGCCTCGTCAGCCGCCTCGAGGAGGAGGGCCTCGTCGAGCGCCGGAGCTGCTCGGACGACCGCCGCGGGATCTTCGCGTGCATCACCGACGCCGGGCGGGCAAGGGTCCGCGAGGCCGAGGCCACCCAGCGCGAGGTGCTCGCCCGCACGCTGTAGCCCGCGCCGGGATGGCCGTCCCGCCGCGCGGCCCGGCCGGCCTCCCCGCCGGGCCCTCAGATCACGCCGCAGGCCTTGCGGCCGTCGACGCGCAGCGAGCGCCCGCGCGCGACGTCGACCACGTAGGTCGACCCGTAGGGGCCCTCCTGCGGCCCGAAGACGTCGTTGGCGTTGTGGAGCACCAGCCCGCTGCGGCCGCAGGCGATGCGCCAGTCGCCGACGATCGGGTAGGCGCGCAGCGAGGCGTCGTCCCAGCGGAGCGTCAGCGCGCCCGCGAGGTCCCAGGGGGCCGCGAAGACCGGGACGCCCGGCGCCGTCTCGACGGGGGCCGCGGCGGAGAGGATCGTCGACCCGGCCGGGACCCTCCCGAGCTGCGCCGCGATCACGCCGACGATCCGGCGCTGCTCGGCCGAGGCGCGGTTCCAAGCGCCCACGTCGCGGTGCAGCTGCGTCGCGTAGCCGGCTCCGACGACGGCCAGGGCGAGCGCCGTCAGCGCCGCCGCCCGCCCCATCGCGCCCGGCCGCCCCGGCGAGCCCGCCCGCCCGCCCGGGCGCCGGTCGGCCACCAGCGCACCGGCGACGACCGCCACCGCGGTCAGGAGCACGACGAGCGCCGGGCCGGCCACGATGTTCCCGCGGTTGGCCTGCCCCGGCAGCATCGGGCTGAGGTACGCGGACGGCACGATCATCGCCCACCCCGCGCCCGCCGCGACGATCGCGCCGGCGGCGAAGCCCAGCCAGCGCCGGACGACCTGCGCGGTGTGCTCGGCGAGGCTGCCGCGCCACAGGCGGACCGCCCCGGTCCCGAGGACGAGGAGCACGGCCAGGCACGCGAGCAGCGCGCCGAGGCGCGACGGGTCCCCGGGCGCCCAGATCGCGTCGGCCAGGGCCCGGGGCGCCTCGTGGGCGACCGTGCCGGCATGGCGCAGCAGCGCGTGCCCGTGCAGCGGCTCGTAGAAGGTGTGCGAGGTGACGAGCGCCAGGAACAGGGCGGCGGCCAGCGCCTGCAATGCCCACACCACCAGCGCACGGCGCCCCTCGCGCACGACGAACAGCAGGCCGGTGGCCAGGACCGCCGCGCCGGTGATCTCGTACAGGGCGATGCTGCTCAGGTACAGCAGGCCCGCGGTCGCGTGCAGCAGCGCCGCGCGGCGCCCCCGGCGGCGGAAGGCCGCGAGGGCCACGAGGATGCCGCCCAGCCACAGGGCGACCGACCCGACGTTCGCGTCCATGCACACCCACACGCGCGTGGAGTCGGCGAGCGGCAGGATCAGCGTCAGCGCGGCGATGGCGCCGGCGAACAGGCGCTCGGC
>JAICJK010000280.1 GCA_025928415.1 Solirubrobacteraceae bacterium
TCGGCCGGGACGTGCGGGCTGCGCCGCGCGACCTCGTCGGCGACGGCGTCGCGCGCCCCGGCCGCGGGGGAGGTGGAGCTCATGGCCCGCAGCCTCCCACGCCGGCCGGGCGGGTGCAGCGCGCCCCAGAAGCGCGTTCAGAGGGCGCGACCGTGAGGACGCGCGCCTCAGCGCTCGGGCAGCACCCGGTCCACGAGGCCGTAGCCGACGCCCTCCGTGGCCGTCAGGAAGCGGTCGCGCTCCATGTCGCCGTGGACCTCGTCCTCCGTGCGCCCCGTGTACTGCGCGAACAGGCTGTCGAGCTGCCCGCGGATGGCCAGCGTCTCGCGCGCGTGGATCTCGACGTCCGTCGACTGGCCCTGGAAGCCGCCGGAGGGCTGGTGGATGAGCATCCGCCCGTTGGGCAGCGTCCCGCGCTTGCCCGGCGCGCCGGCGGCCAGGATCAGCGCGGAGATCGACATCGCGATGCCGCAGCAGATCGTGGCGACGTCCGGCTTGATGAAGCGCATCGTGTCGTGGATCGCCAGCCCGGCGTAGACCTGGCCGCCGGGCGAGTTGATGTAGAGCGAGATGTCCGCCTCGGGGTCCTCGGACTCCAGGTGCAGCAGCTGGGCGACCACGAGGTTGGCCACCTCGTCGTCCACCGGCTGCCCGAGGAAGATCACGCGGTCGTCGAGCAGCCGCGAGTAGATGTCGAAGGAGCGCTCGCCCCGCCCGTCCTGCCTGATCACCATGGGGACCAGCATCTGCAACCTCCTAGTTGCGCGTTTGCGGGCACGGTAGCATGCAACCCCATGGTTGCTCGTGACATCGTCCTGCCCGTCGACCCGGACACCGCCTGGGAGGCGCTCACCGACGACGACCTGCGCCGGGAGTGGCTCGGCGAGGCCGCCGAGCGGGAGACCGTCGTCGAGGAGTCCGAGCCCGGCGAGCGCCTCGTCTTCTGGTGGTGGGAGGGCGAGGAGCCGGGCTCCCGCGTCGAGGTGGTCCTGACCCCGGTCGTGGGCGGCACGCGGGTCAGCGTCACGGAGTCGGTGACGGGCCCGTGGGCGTGCTCCGGCTTCGCCGGAGCATTGGGGGCTCGCTTCGCGAACGCCCCGGAACTCGTCGCGGCGTGAGCGACGCGCCCGACGTCTTCGGCGCCCTGGCCGACCCCACGCGCCGCGCGCTGCTCGAGCGGCTCTCGGCGGGCGACGGCGCGACCGCGACCGAGCTCGCGACCGGCCTGCCGATCACGCGCCAGGCCGTGGCCAAGCACCTGTCGGTCCTGGCCGGCGCGGGGCTGGTCGACGCCCGCCGGCAGGGGCGCGAGATGCGCTACCGCCCGACCCCGGCGCCGCTCGGCGACGCCGTCGCCTGGATGACCGGGATCGGGGCCGAGTGGGACGAGCGCCTGGCGGCGCTCGCCCGCACCGTGCAGCGGCGCCGGGCCTGAGCGGGCGGGCGGGCGCCGAGGACCGCTAGCCCAGCCGCGCCTTGAGCTGCTCGAGCTGGTCGCGCAGCGGGGTGGGCAGATCGTCGCCGAACTGGGCCAGGTGCTGCTCGACCTGCGGCAGCTCGGCCTTGACCTGCTCGGCGTCGACGGCGAGGAGCTCCGCGAGCGCCTCCGGCGCCAGGTCGAGGCCCTCGGTGTCCAGATCGGCCGCGGCGGGGACCAGGCCGATCGGCGTCTCCACCGTCTCGCCCTTGCCCTCGCAGCGGCGGAAGACCCACTCGAGCACCCGCGAGTTCTCGCCGAAGCCGGGCCACAGGAACTTGCCCTCGTCGTCCTTGCGGAACCAGTTGACGTAGAAGACCCGGGGCAGCTTGGCGCCCTTGGTCTCGCCGATGTCGAGCCAGTGCTGGAAGTACTCGGCCATGTTGGAGCCGCAGAACGGCCGCATCGCGAACGGGTCGAAGCGGAGCTGGCCGACGGTGCCGACGGCGGCGGCCGTCTGCTCGGAGCTCATCGTCGCGCCGAGGAACACCGCGTGCTCCCAGTCGAAGGCCTCGCGCACCAGCGGCACGACCGACGCGCGCCGCCCGCCGAACAGGAAGGCGTCGATCGGGACGCCGGCGGGGTCCTCCCACTCCGCGGCGATCGACGGCGCCTGGGCGGCCGCGACGGTGAAGCGGGAGTTCGGGTGGGCGGCCGGCTTGTCGGCGCCCGGGGTCCAGGAGTTCCCGTGCCAGTCGGTGAGATGGGCCGGCGTCTGCTTCGTCATCCCCTCCCACCACGCGTCGCCGTCGTCGGTCAGCGCGGTGTTGGTGAAGATCACGTCGCGGCTGATCGCCGCCATGGCGTTCGGGTTGGTCTCCTCTCCCGTGCCGGGGGCGACGCCGAAGAACCCGGCCTCGGGGTTGATCGCGTACAGGCGGCCGTCCTCGCCGAACTTCATCCAGGCGATGTCGTCGCCGACCGTCTCGACCTTCCACCCCTCGATCGTCGGGATCAGCATCGAGAGGTTCGTCTTGCCGCAGGCGCTGGGGAACGCGCCGGTGATGTACTTGACGACGCCCTCGGGCGAGGTGAGCTTGAGGATCAGCATGTGCTCGGCCATCCACCCCTCGTCGCGCGCCATCGCCGAGGCGATGCGCAGCGCGAAGCACTTCTTGCCGAGCAGCGCGTTGCCGCCGTAGCCCGAGCCGTAGGACCAGATCTCGCGGGTCTCGGGGTAGTGGACGATGTACTTGACGTCCGGGTTGGTCGGCCACGGCGAGTCCTCGGCCCCGTCGGTCAGCGGGGCGCCGACCGAGTGCACGCAGGGGACGAAGTCGCCGTCGCCGCCCAGGTCCTTCAGGGCGCCGGCGCCCATCCGGGTCATGATCCGCATCGACACCGCCACGTAGGCCGAGTCGGTGATCTCGACGCCGACGTGGCTCTTGTCCGAGCCCAGCGGGCCCATGCAGAACGGCACGACGTACATCGTGCGGCCCTGCATCGCCCCGCGGAACAGGTCCTCCATCACCACGCGCATCTCGGCGGGATCGCGCCAGTTGTTGGTCGGCCCGGCGTCGTGCTCGCGCTCGGCGCAGATGAAGGTCCGATCCTCGACCCGGGCCACGTCGCCCGGGTCGCTCCAGGCCAGGTAGGAGTTGGGGCGCTTGGCCTCGGACAGATGCCTGAACGTCCCCGCGTCCACGAGCTGCCGGCAGAGGGCGTCGTACTCCTCCGCGGAGCCGTCGCACCAGTGGATGCGCTCCGGCTGGGTCAGGGCGGCGATCTCCTCCACCCAGCCCAGCAGCTTCTGGTTCTCGGTCGGTGCGGCGGCGGCGGTCTCGCTCACGGACAACAGCTCCTTGTCGATGCAAGTGACGTAGCCCGCCGGCAGGGCCGACGGGCGATCAGGGCAGCCTATCGGGCGCCTCGCCGAGGAGGGGCGCACCCCGATCGGGAGTATTCCCGCGGACATGGCCGCCCGCCGGGGGCCGGCACGGCCGTTCTCAGGCGCCCGGCTCCCGCTTGGGCACGAGCACCAGGCGCTTGAACTCGGCCACCAGCTCGCCGTCCTGGTTGCGTACCCGGGTGTGGACCTTCACGATCCCGCGGTCGGGCTTGGAGCGCGAGGCGGTCTTCTCGAGCACCTCGGTCTCCACGAACAGCGTGTCGCCGTGGAAGACCGGGTTGGGATGGCTCAGCTCCTCGGTGGCCAGGTTGGCGATCGCCTTGCCCGACACGTCGGAGACGCTCATGCCCAGCGCCAGCGAGTAGACGAGGGGGCCGACGACCACGTTGCGGCCCTGCTGGGACTGCTGCGCGTAGACGTCGTTGATGTGCAGCGGGTGGTGGTTCATGGTGATCAGGCAGAACAGGTGGTCGTCGGCCTCGGTCACCGTCTTCGCGGGCCAGTGCTTGTAGACCGCGCCCTCCTCGAACTCCTCGAAGTAGCGGCCGTAGGGGTGGCCGCCCGACGCTTCGCGTTCGCGCTGGTCGGTGGTGAAGGTCGTGTCGGTCATCGGCGTGCTCCTGGCGGTGAGGGGTCTTCCAGAGGGCGGCGAAGTCTAGGATGCGGCCCCTCACGACGACCAGGAGACGTTTGATGCGCAGCCCCAAGGACTTCTTCAAGCCGCTCTGCGTGGGGGCGCCGGAGCCCGTCCGCGAGATCCCCTTCCCCCCCTCGCGGATGATCCACTTCTTCGACGGCTCGAACGAGAAGATGCTGGCCAAGCTGCCCGGCATCGCGGCCCAGGCCGACATCGTGCTGGGCAACCTCGAGGACGCCGTCCCCGTCGACCGCAAGGAGGCCGCGCGGGCCGGCCTGGTCAAGGCCGGCAAGGAGATCGACGTCGGCTCGGCGCAGCTCTGGACGCGCGTCA
>JAICJK010000434.1 GCA_025928415.1 Solirubrobacteraceae bacterium
CCGCCGCGGCCGGTCGCCTCGCCGCGCGCCGCCGGGGGCGGGGGGGCCGGCGCGAGCCGGCCCGCGGGCCGCGTCGACCGGCGGGCCCGGATGACCGAGGCGCCCAAGGCGCCGTGGGCCCCGTTCCCGCTGGTCGAGCTGTGCATCCTGCTCGGCATCGTCCTCATCGTCTGGGGCTTCTTCGACGCCGGCCGCCGCGGCGCGCTGCTCGGCTGCGGCTTCGTGCTCGTGTCGCTGTCCGGCCTGGAGCTCGCGCTGCGCGAGCACCTGTCCGGGTTCCGGTCCCACAGCGTGCTGCTCGGCGCGGTCTGCGCGCTGGTGGTCGTCACCCCGCTGTTCCTGCTGACCGGGCTGCCGCAGGTCGTGCTGCTGGTCGTCGGCGTGGCGATCCTCGCCGGCGTCGCGCTCGGGCTGCGGCGGGTGTTCGCCCGCCGCTCGGGCGGCCTGGGCTTCCGGGCCTGACCCCGGGGGAGCCGGCCTGGGGCCGCGCCGCCCCACCGCCGACTATCGTGCGCGCCTTGCCCGGCCCCGACCCCGACATCGCCCCGGACCCCGAGCGCGACACGCCGCAGCCCGCGGCGGCGCCGCCGCAGGCGCCGCGCCGGATGCAGCTCACCGGCCTGCACCACGTGACGCTCATCGCCGCCGACCTGGAGCGGACGACGGCGTTCTACCGGGACACGCTCGGCCTGGCGCTCGTGCGCGAGGAGGCCAACCCCGACGATCCCGGCGCCCGCCACTTCTGGTTCGGCGACGCGGACGCGAGCCCGGGCACCCTGGTGACCTTCCTCGAGTACCCGCGGATGGACGAGGGCAAGGTCGGGCGCGGCTCGACGCACCACCTGGCCTTCGGCGTGGCCTCGCGCGCCGAGCAGGAGGCGTGGCGCGACTGGCTGACCTCCCGGGGCGTCACGGTGACCGACGTCTTCGACCGCGGCGCGCTGCGCTCGATCTACTTCCGCGACCCCGACGGCCACATCCTGGAGATCGCCACGTCGTAGTGTCCCTTACGACGCGCGACACGAGCGGCTGCCGGGCGGCCTCAGGCCAGCACGGCCTCGCGGGCGGCGCCGCGGCGCTCGCCCGCCTGGCCCAGCAGCGCGGCGACGGCCCGTCGCTGGCGGTCGGTCATCGTGCCGATCGTCTTCGTCTCGGACATCGGGATCGCCTGCAGGAACTTGCGGCAGCGGGTGCGCCCCCAGCGGCGCTGGCTGAGCAGGAGGTCGGCGACGGTCATCGTCTCGGCCTCCCAGGGCGAGGCGAGGATCACCTCCGCGACGGTGATCTCGCCGTCGCCCACCCGGCGCTTGAGCTCGGCCCGGGCGAGCCGGACGGCGTTGGCACGGGCCAGGGCCTGCAGGTGCTGCGGCCCAGGGGCGATCGTCGCTGACGGGGTCATGCATCCTCCCTCCCGGCTTCCCGCATCCGAGCGGCCGGGTCTCTCTCGTGGTGGGGTGTGGCGGCGGTGCTGCCGACGCTCGAAGCGGGTCTCCGGCACCTGAAAGCGCGGTCGGTGGGCCTCCCACAAGGCCCGCCGCACGTCTCCGGTCTCCTCACCCGGCGCCGGCGTCAGCGCGCATCGAACGTACGGGTTGAGACGCGCTTCGGTCAACGCCCGCCGAGGGCCAAGATCCGCTCAGAGCGCCCTTTTTCTGTCGGCCTCGTCGGCCGTCGCACGACGGCCGCGAGCGCCCCGCGCGAGACGGCCGCGACGTGCTATGCGGCGGGCGCGGCCGAGCCGTGCGCGCCCGGCCCCGGGAGCGGGCCGTGCTCGGCCTCGACGGCCGTCTTGACGGCCGCGAAGGCGTCCAGCGCGCGGTCGAGCGTCGGCCGGTCGTGGGTCGCCATGACGCTCGTGCGCAGCAGCGCGCCGCCGGGCGGCACGGCGGGGTGCAGCGCCGTGTTGACGAACACCCCGCGGTCGTACAGCGCCTTCCAGACCAGGCCCGCCTTCCAGTCGTCGCCGATCAGCACCGGGACGATGGGAGTCACGACGTCGCCCTCCCCGGGCCCCACCGGCTGCGGGGCGACGACGGCGAAGCCGCGCTCCTGGAGGCCGTCGCGCAGGTAGCGCGCGTTGTCCAGCACGGCGGCCAGCAGCGGCGGCCCGTCCGCCGAGCGGACCACCCGCAGGGCGGCGAGCGCGGCGCCGACAGCGGCGGGCACGGCGGCGGCCGTGAACAGGAACGCGCGGGAGGAGATGCGCAGGTACTCGACGACCTCCCGCGGGCCGGCGACGAAGCCGCCGCAGGAGGCCAGCGACTTGGAGAACGTGCCCATCCGCAGGTCGACGCGCTCCTCGACGCCGAGCAGCTCCGCGGTGCCGGCGCCGCGCGCGCCGAGCACGCCGGCGCCGTGGGCCTCGTCGACCATCAGGCGCGCGCCGTAGCGGGCGCACAGCGCGGTGATCTCGCGCAGCGGGGCGATGTCGCCCTCCATCGAGAACACGCCGTCGACGACCACGAGGACGCCGCCGCCGTCGCCCTGCGCGCGCTGGAGCATCTTCTCGAGCTTGTCGAGCCGGTTGTGCCGGAACGGGCGCAGCTTCGCGCGCGACAGCAGGCAGCCGTCGAGGATCGAGGCGTGGTCGCCCGAGTCGGCGACGACGGTGTCGCCGGGCGCCAGGAGCGTGCCGAGGGTCCCGACGTTGGCCTGGTGGCCAGTGGTGAAGACGATCGCGTCCTCGGTGCCCATCCAGTCGGCGATCTCCGCCTCGAGCTCGAGGTGCAGCGGGATCGTGCCGTTGAGCAGGCGCGAGCCCGTCAGGCCGGTGCCGTAGGTCTCCAGCGCGTCGCGCGCGCCCTGCAGGACGCGCGGGTCGTCGGTGAGCCCGAGGTAGTTGTTGGAGCCGAGCATGATCCGCTCGGCGCCCTCCATCTCCACGACCGGCAGGGCCGCGGAGGTGAGCGTGTGGAAGTACGGAAGGAGGTCGGCCTCGCGCGCGGCGGCGAGGATCGCGGCCCGCTCGTGGCCCCGGACCTTCGCGAAGACGTCGGTGGAGGTCTGCATGTAGGGTGCCTCGCCCGTGGCTGTGGATGTCCGACCGGTGGCCGGCCGCCGG
>JAICJK010000463.1 GCA_025928415.1 Solirubrobacteraceae bacterium
CCGGACGCGCACCTCGGTCCCGAGCAGCGCGCCGAAGGCGTCGGCGATCTCCCGCATCGCGGCCTCCTGATCGGGGTGCACGGCGGCACGGCCCCTGGTCGCCGGTCGCGGACCGTCGGTCGCCTCGCGCGCCTTGGCCTCGGTCACGCGCACCGACCACCCCTCCTGCGCCGCCAGCCTCGCGAGCCGGCGCCGGTCGGCATGCTCCGGGGCCAGCAGCAGCGCGCGGCCGTGGCCTTCGGACAGCCGGCCCTCCTCCAGCAACTCCAGCGCCTCGTCGGGGAGGTCGAGCAGCCGCAGGAGGTTGGAGACGGCGACGCGGCTGCGGCCCACCCGGCGGCCGACGTCCTCGCGCGTGAGACCGAGCTCCTCGACCAGCCCGGCGACCGCGCGCGCCTCCTCCACCGGGTTGAGGTCCTCCCGCGCCATGTTCTCGACCAGCGCCACCTCGAGGCTCTGGGCGTCGTCGCGGTCGCGGACCAGGGTCGGGATCGTCTCGATCCCCGCGATCTGCGCTGCGCGCCAGCGCCGCTCGCCGGCGACCAGCTCGTACGTCCCGCCCGCGACGGGCCGCACCAGCACCGGCTGCAGCACGCCCCGCTCGCCGAGCGACTCGGCCAGCGCCTGGAGGCCCTGCTCGTCGAAGCGCTTGCGCGGCTGGTTCGGGTTCGGGCGGATGAGCTCCACCGGGATCTCGCGCGTCTCGTCGCGCTCGTAGGACTGCCCGGTGGCGGACAGGATCGCGGAGAGGCCGCGCCCCATCCCGGCCGGCTTAGCCACGGGCGGCCACCTCCTTGGCGAGCTCGAAATACGCGTCGGCCCCGGCGCACTGGGGGTCGTAGTGCGTCACCGGGCGCCCGTAGCTCGGGGCCTCGCTGATCCGGACGTTGCGGGGGATCACCGTGTCGAAGACCAACGACGGGAAGTGCTCGCGCACCTCGCGCTCGACGTCCCGAGCGAGGCGCGTGCGCCCGTCGTGCATGGTCAGCAGCATCCCGGCCACCGTGAGGCGCGGGTTGAGCTCGCGCTGGATCAGCGCCAGGGTGTCCAGCAGCCCGGCGAGGCCCTCGAGGGCGAAGTACTCGGTCTGCACCGGGACGATCACGCGGTCGGCCGCGACGAGCGCGTTGACGGTCAGCGGCCCGAGCGAGGGCGGGCAGTCGAGCAGCGTGTAGGCGAAGCGGTCGCGGATCGGGGCCAGCGCGTCGCGCAGCCGGCGCTCGGAGCCGGGCTGGCGCGGCAGCTCGACGTTGGCCCCGGCGAGGTCGGGCGAGGACGGCAGGACCTGGAGGCGGTCGACCGCGGTGGGAACGACCGCGTCCTCGGCCGCCGCGTCGCCGGACAGCACCGTGTAGACGTTCGGCTCGCCGTCCTTGGGCAGCCCCAGCGCCACGGTGGCGTTGGCCTGGGGGTCGATGTCCACGAGCAGCGTGTCGTATCCGGCCTCGGCGATGCACGCGGCGACGTTGACCGTGGTGGTGGTCTTGCCGACGCCGCCCTTCTGGTTCGCGATCGCGTAGACGGGGGACATCCGGGGGCGAACGGTACCGCCCGCGGCGGTCGGCCGGCCCCGGTGGGGGCGATCATCCACGCCTGCCGAGCGGCCGTTTGCGGGCCATCCCGGGGCGCCGCGGGAACCCGGGCGGCGTCGGCGCGACCTTCGTCATCACGTGCAGATGGTGGTCCTCCGCTCCCGGACGCGCGGCGACGCGGTGCACCGCTCCCGGCTCGAGGCCGAGCTGCGCCGCGGCGGCCGCGCCATCGGCCTCCTCGACGGGATCGCGGCGCCCCTTCCACGCCACCAGCGCACCCCCAGGGCGCAGCAGGGGCGCGGCGTACTCGGCCAGGACGCCGAGGGGAGCGAGGGCGCGCGCGGTGACGAGGTCGTGACGCCCCAGGCCGTCGGGCCACGCCTCGGCGCGCGCCACCACGACGCGGGCGTTGTCGACGCCCACGACCTCCGTCGCGCGCCGCATGAAGGCGCCTTTGCGGCCGACGCTCTCGACCAGCGCGACCGTCGCACCGGGCAAGGCCAACGCGAGCACCAGGCCGGGGAACCCTGCGCCGGCGCCGAGATCCGCGATCGCCGTGGCCTCGCGCACCTCGCGGAGGGCGAGGGCGTCCAGCGCATCGGCGACATGCGTCTCGACCGCTCGCGCCGGATCCGTCACCGTCGTCGGAGCCGTGGGATCGGCGGCGAGCAGATCGAGCAGGGCGTCGAGGCGCGGCACGACGCCGGGTGGGAGCTCCCAGTGCTCCGCCAGCGCCTCGAGGCGAGAATGCGCGTCTGTCATCGGGCGACGCTCGCCGGGTCGTGGGATGTTCCACGTGAAACGTCCACGGACGCGCCGACGACGAGGACGCCGAAGTGGCGGGGGTCGAAGCTGCAGGGAGGGGGCAGCGAGATCATCGCGATGACCGTACGCCGCGCGCGCGGCGGCGGGCCGTGGCTGCGACCGGTCGGCCGCCGCCGGTGTTCCACGTGAAACCTCAGGAACGCGCGGGCGACACGACGAGGTGGCGGTCGGGCTCGTCGCCCTCGCTGTGCGTCTCGACGTCGTCGCGGTCGCGCAGGTACTCGTGGACCAGGCGCCGCTCGCCGGCGGTCATGGCGTCCAGCGCCACCGGGCGGTCGAACCGGAGCGCCTCGTCGGCGGCATCGTCCGCCTGGCGCTCGAGCGCCTCCTGCCGGCGGGCACGGTAGCCCTCGGCGTCGATCACGACGCGTCGCAGCTCGCCCGTCTTGGCGTGCACCATCCGCTGCGCAAGGTGCTGCACCGCGTCGATCGTCTGGCCATGACGGCCGATGAACAGACCGAGATCGTCGCCCTGCAGCGTGCCGTGGACGACGCCCTCGTCGTCGGTGGCGAC
>JAICJK010000249.1 GCA_025928415.1 Solirubrobacteraceae bacterium
GGGCTACGCGAGCTCGTGGTTCAAGGGCGTCAACACCGCGATCGCCGCCGTCCGGCAGATGCGGGAGCCGCACGTGCTCACCGTCGTCGCCCCGTCGGACGAGGGGCTCGACGCGCGCGGGGCCGACCGCGTGCTCGGCGCCATCCCGCAGCGCGACCTCGCCGCGCTGTACGGCGAGACCGACGTCGTGCTGAAGCTCTCCCAGGTCGAGGGCATGTACGGGCCGCCGCTGGAGGGCTTCCACATGGGCGCGACGTGCGTGACCACGGAGGTGACCGGCCACGAGGAGTACGTCGAGCACGGCTACAACGCGCTGGTCTGCGACTGGGACGACGAGCGCGGCACCGCGCGCCAGCTCGACCTGCTGGCCCGCAACCGCCGCCTGCTGCACGCGCTGCGGTCCAACGCGCTGCAGACCGCGCGCACCTGGCCGACCTGGGAGCAGAGCGGCGAGTTCATGGCCGGGGCGCTGCACGCGATCCGCCGCGCGCCGCCGCCGCCGCCCGGCGCCGGGGCGGCCCGGCTGCTGGCCGACGTGCGCGCGGGCATGGAGGCGGTGCGCATGGAGTACCAGCGCCGCGACGCGCTGCAGCGCAGCCTCCAGCGCTGGGAGAGCCTGCGCCGGCTGCCGGGCATCCGCCAGGCGCTCGCCGTCCACGGCTCGCCGGGCGTGCAGGTCGTGCTCAAGGCGCTGCACCCGCTCACCCGCCGGGTCAAGCAGCGGCTGCTGGGGCCGGGATGAGCCCGCTGCTGCGGCGAGGGCAGGCGGGCGCGAAGCTGCGCGTGCCGATCCCCGCCGCGCTGCTCGACGTGCTGCGCGACGGGCCCGCTCCGCTCGCGCCGCGGCGCCGCGCGGGCGACGGCGCGCTGGAGGTGGCGCTGGTCGTCCCGCAGTTCCGGCGCGGCAGCGGCGGCCACGCGACGATCGCGAACCTGGTGCGCGCCCTGGAGGCGCGCGGGCACGCGCTGAGCCTGTGGGTCGCCGACGACGAGGGCCGCCACGCCGGGGAGTCCGAGGCGCAGACCGCGGAATTGTGGGAGGAGTTCTTCGGGCCGGTGCGCGCCGCGGTGCGGACCTCGCTGGAGGCGTGGGCGGGCGCCGACGTGGTCGTGGCCACCGGCTGGCAGACGGTCCCGCGAGTCCTGACGCTCCCGGGCGCGGGCGCCCGCGCCTACCTGGTGCAGGACCACGAGCCCGAGTTCTATGCCACGTCGGCCGAACGCGACTGGGCGACGTGGACCTACGGGCAGGGCCTGCACTGCGTCTGCGCCTCGCCGTGGCTGGCGGAGCTCGTGTCCGACCGCTACGGCGCGTCGGCCACGCCGTTCGACCTCGGCGTCGACCACGACCGCTACCGCGCGCTGCCGACCCACCGGCGCGACGACCTCGTGCTGTTCTACGCCCGGGCGGTGACCCCGCGGCGCGCGGTCCCGCTCGGCGTGCTGGCCCTCCAGGAGCTCCACCGCCGGAGGCCTGGCGTCGAGATCGCCCTGTTCGGGGAGGCCCGCGAGCTGCAGACGCCGTTCCCCCACCGCCACCTCGGCGTCCTGCCCGGCGACCGGCTGGCCCACGCCTACGCGAGCGCCGCCGTCGGCGTCGTCCTGTCGCTGACCAACCCGTCGCTCGTGCCGACCGAGATGCTGGCCTGCGGGCTGCCGGTCGTCGACGTCGCCAGCGACGCGATGCAGGCGACGTTCGGGCCCGAGGGGCCGGTCCTGCTCGCCGAGCCCGACCCGCTGGCGCTGTGCGCCGCGATCGAGCGGCTGCTCGACGACCTCGTGGAGCGGGCGGACCGCTCGCGGGCGGGCACCGAGCTGGTCGCCGCGCGGACCTGGGCCGCCGCGGGCGAGCAGGTCGAGCGCGGGCTGCGGGCCGCGCTGAGCGCAGCCGGGCTCTAGGCTGCTCCCTTCGTGCTGGCCGGAGCCGTCTCCCTTCGCCCGCGGCGACTTCGCCGTCCGCACCCGGCCCTGGGGGTGCGTCGGGCGCGCTGGATCCGGCGCGTCCATCCGGCCCTCGGCGTGCTGCTGGCGCTCGCGGCCCTGCAGGGGATCCTGTGGACCGCGTCGACGGCGCCGCTGAACGGGCCGGACGAGCTGGCCCACTTCGCCTACGTCCAGCACCTGGCCGAGACCGGGCACGGCCCGAACCGCGACACCGGGAACGGAACGCAGTCCACGGAGCTGTCGGCCGTCGTCGGCCAGCTCGACCTCTACGCGATCGTCGGGCACGGCGAGGCCCGGCCCGCCTGGGACGCCGCGCCGGCGCTCGAGCGGCAGCTCGACCGCCTGCCGGACTCCGCCCGCAAGGACGGCTCGGGCCCCAACGCCGCGGGCAACTACCCGCCCTTGTACTACGCCTACGGCGCGCTGGCCTACCGGCTGTCGCCGGACACGTCGGTGCTCGCCCGGCTGACCGCGGTCCGGCTGGCCGGGGTGCTCCTGTTCGTGATCACCGTCGGCCTGGCCTGGCTGATCGCCGCGGAGGTGTTCACCGCGCTGTGGCCGCGGGTGCTCGTCGCCGGGCTGGTCGCCCTGCAGCCCAAGCTCGGCTTCATGGCCGCCGTCGTCAACCCGGACATCATGCTCGTCGTCCTGACCACGGCGATCCTGCTCGTCGGCCTGCGGCTCGTGCGCCGCGGGCCGACGCCGGGCCGGGTGATCGGCGTGTGCGTGCTCGCGGGGGCCGGGGTGATGACGCACGGCCGCGGCCTGGCGCTCGTCCCGCCCGCGCTGGTGGCGATCGCGATCGCCTGGATCCGCTTCCGCCCCGGCTGGCGCCCCGGGCTGCGCGGGGCGGTGCCCGGGGCGATCGCCCTGGGGGCGATGGTGATCTTCGCCGTCGCCTGGACGCGGTCGCACGCCGGCGGCGGCGGCGCGTTCGGCGGGCAGGCGCAGATCGCCAGCGGGTTCAACATCCGCCAGCTCGCCACCAACGTGTGGCAGTTCTACCTGCCCAAGCTCGGGTTCATGGCCCCGCGGCTCGGGCCGCCCTACGGCTATCGCCAGGTCTTCATCGAGACCGGGTTCGGCAGCTTCGGCTCGCTGGAGGTCAACTTCCGCACCGAGGTCTACGACGCGCTCCAGGTGGCGGCCGGAATCGGGTGGCTGGCGCTCTACACGGCGGCGGTCCGGCGCGGGCGGGTGGTGCTGTCGCGCTGGGCGGAGATCCTCGTGGCGCTGGCGGCGTTCGTGGCGATGATGGGCGTGCTGCACATCACGTCCTACCAGTCGCTGCTCACGAGCCAGGACCCGATCATCACCGGCCGCTACCTGCTCCCGTGCGTCGCGCTGTACGGCGTGGCGGCCGCGTTCGTCTGCACCAGCCTCCCGCGCCGGCTGGGGCCGCTGCTCGCCGGCGCGCTGCTCGGCGCGAGCGCGCTGCTCAGCCTGGGCGGCATCGGGCTGACGCTGGAGCGGTTCTATGGCTAGGAAGCTCTCGAACCGCCTTACCGTCCCCGTGGGCGCCGCCGCCGTCGCGCTCGCGGTGATCGTCATCGGGGCCCTGGCCTTCTGGCGCCCGTACCTGACGACCCCGCGCGACGTGGTGACCGCCACGCCGTCGCTGCAGGGCCTGTTCCAGCGCAACGTCGTCCGCGTCCGCCACGGCGAGCAGGCGTGCATCGCGCCCGTCCCGTTCGAGACCGGCACGGCCCGCGCGCAGATCCTCGTCAACGCGCCCCGCGGCGCCGAGCCGCTGGTCGTGTCGGCCTCGGCCCCGGGCTACCGCGCGAGCGGGCGCGTGTCGCGCTATCCGCCCGGGGCGGACGTGCCCGTGCAGGTCCGCCTGACGCCGCCGGCGCAGGACCGTCCGAACGGGCGGCTGTGCGTGCGCAACGCCGGCCGGCACGCCGTCGACCTGGTCGGGACCGCGGAGCCCAGGTCGCAGTCCCCGGCGGTGACGACCCTCGACGGCAAGGACGCAGGGATGGACGCGGCCCTGACGCTGCTCGAGGCCCGCCCCGCCTCGCTCGGCTCGCGGCTGGGCTCCGTGCTCGGCCACGCCGCGGCGCTGACCGGCGGCGCGTTCGGGACCTGGCTGCTGTGGCTGGTCGGCGTGGCCTGCGTCCTGCTCGTCGTCGCCGGGCTGCCGCTGGCCCTGTGGTCGGCGCTGCGCGACGACGAGGCGGGCGCTGCTAGCGACCGCCGCCGCGCAGCGCCCTGATCCGCGCGGCGAGCTCGCCGAAGTCGCGCTCGCGGATCAGGTCGGCGGCCATCCGCGCGCGGCCGAGCACCGGGGCGCGGGTGCGCCGCTCGACGTAGGGCTGCTCGAACCAGATCTTGTCCGGGTCGGTCGGCGCGATCTTGCGGAAGGCGACCGTGCGCCCCTGGAAGCGCTTGGCCAGCGCCCACTCCGGCTCGGCCTCGAGGAAGCCGCGCAGCACGCGCCCGGTCCAGACGTGCACGTCGTCGACGATCAGCGTCCCGCCGACCTTCAGGTCCTGCTGGGTGTAGAACCAGTCGAGGAAGACCTGCGGGAAGGAGTGGGAGCCGTCGATCAGCACGAGGTCCAGCTCGCCGAGCTCGGCGACCGGCAGCACCCGCTCGGACGGCTCGACGCAGAAGTCCGGCGCGGGGCCGGCGACGCCGTGGTCGCGCAGCCAGGCGCTGACGCGGTCGACCTCGGGCTGGTTGGGGACGATGCAGGTGTGCTGTGCGCCGCGCAGCGCGAAC
>JAICJK010000549.1 GCA_025928415.1 Solirubrobacteraceae bacterium
GAAGCGGACGACGAAGAAGCCGCGGTCCACGAGCGCCCGGCAGAAGTCCTCGTGCCAGGCGATCATCTGCGTGCCCAGGCCCATGACGAGCAGCAGGGCGGGATCGGCGGGGTCGCCGAACGTCTCGTAGCACAGCGTGACGTCGCCCACGGTGGCGAACTGCTCGTTCACGGGCGGGACGCTACCGGACCGAGCCCCTGTTGCCTGTGGTATCACCGTAGTACCATGGATGCCATGGCGATGACCCTCCGCCTCAGCGAGCAGCAGACCGAGGCGCTGCGCCGGCGCGCCGACCGCGAGGGCCGCAGCATGCAGCAGGTCGCGCTCTCCGCGCTGGACGACTACCTCCTGCAGGCCGAGGACGACGAGCTCACCGACCGGCTCGCCGGCCAGGGGGCGCAGCGGTTCGCCGAGCTGCTGCGGCGCCTCGGGGAGTGACGCGGCACCTCACGGTCGAGCAGGCGCTCCGCATCGCGCGCGCCGCGGTGGGCGGGCCGGTGCACGTCCGCGACATCGGGCTGCTCGAGGCGGCGGTCCACCGGCCGCGCGCCGGCGTCCTCGGGCAGGAGGCCTACCCCGGGCTGATGGCCAAGGCCGCTGCGCTGCTGCACTCGCTGGCGCGCAACCACCCGCTGGTGGACGGCAACAAGCGCATGGCCTGGCTCGCGGTGTACGTGTTCTGCGCCAAGAACGGCGTCGAGCTCGATCCCGGCGACGACGCCGCCTACGACCTCGTGGTCGCGGTGGCGAGCGGCGCGATCGACGACGTCGCCGAGATCGCGGAGGTCCTCTCCTCGTTCGCCTGAGCGCGGTGATCCACGCGGCGCTCAGCGCCCGCGGAACACCGGCTCGCGCTTCTCGACGAAGGCCGTCGCGGCCTCGCGGTGGTCCTCGGTCGTGCCGGTGTGCAGGTGGTGGGTGGCCTCGAGGTCGAGGGCGTCCTCGAGCGTCCCGGTCAGCGCGCGGTTGAGGTTCTCCTTCATGTACGCGTGCGCCAGGCGCGGGCCGGAGGCCAGGCGGCGGGCGCGCGCGAGGACCTCGTCCTCGAGGCGGTCGGCGGGGAAGACCGCGTTGACCAGGCCGAGCCGCAGCGCCTGGGCGGCGTCCACGCGGTCGGCGAAGAAGTACAGCTCGCGAGCGAGCGCGGGCCCGACGAGCTGCGTGAGGAACCACGTGCCGCCGTAGTCGCCGGCGAAGCCGACGCGGGCGAAGGCCGTGGTCAGGAAGGCGCCCTCGGCGGCGTAGCGCAGGTCGCAGGCCAGCGCGAGCGACAGGCCCGCGCCCGCCGCGGGCCCGGGCAGCGCGGCGATCGTCGGCTTGGGCATCCGGTGCAGGCGCCCCGCCGTCTCGTGGTGGTTGCGCCGCTGGCGGTGCACGAGCGCGTCGAAGGGCAGGCCGTCACCGCCGGCGGCCATGTCCTTGACGTCCCCGCCGGCGCAGAACGCCCCGCCCGCGCCGGTGAGCACGACGCAGGCGACGTCGTCGTCGGCCTCCACCGCGGCCAGGGTGCGCGCGAGCGCGTCGAGCATCGCGCGCGAGAGCGCGTTGCGGCGCTCCGGCCGGTTGAGGGTGAGCACGGCGACGCCGTCGTCGACGTGCGCGATCAGGTCGCCGGTGCCGGTGTCGAGGGAGCGCATCGGCGTACCCTACGCCGCCCGTGGTCCGCCTCCGCCAGGCCGTGCTCGTCGCCCGCGACCTCGACGCCGTCGTCGCCGAGCTGCGCGAGGCGCTCGGCCTCGGGGAGCCGTTCCGCGACCCCGGCGTGGGCGCGTTCGGCCTGCGCAACGCGGTGATGGCGCTCGGCGACACGTTCGTCGAGGTCGTCAGCCCGGTGCGCGAGGGCACGCCGGCCGGCCGCCACCTCGCCCGCCGCGGCGGCGACGGCGGCTACATGGTCATGTTCGAGCTCGACGACGTCGCGGGCGCGCGCCGCCGCGCCGCGGCGGCCGGCATCCGCGAGGTGTTCGCGATCGAGGACGCCGGCATGGTCGACGTGCACCTGCACCCGCGCGACGTCGGCGGCGCGATCGTCGCGCTGGACCGCCCGGACCCGCCGGGCGCGTGGCGCTGGGGCGGCCCGGCGTGGGACGGGGCGATCCCCGCGCACGGCCCGGGCGGCGTGC
>JAICJK010000456.1 GCA_025928415.1 Solirubrobacteraceae bacterium
CGGCGCGGCCGGCCCGCGGCGACGAGCTCCTCGAGCAGCGCCTGCACCCGCGCGACGACCCGCGGCCACGCGAGCTCCCGCGCCCGCGCGATCCCCGCGGCGCCCATGCGCTCCGCCGCGTCGCGATCGCTGAGCAGCGCGACGGCCGCCCGCGCGACGGCCGCCGGGTCGGTCGGGTCGACCAGCAGCCCGGTGGCGCCGTCGAGCACCGCGTCGACCACGCCGGGAACCCGCCCGCCGAGCACCGGCAGCCCGTGGGCGCCGGCCTCCAGGAAGGCGATCCCGAAGCCCTCGCCGGCGCGATCGCCGTCCGGCTGCCGCGAGGGTTGCACGAACGCCCAGGCGCGGTCCAGCCACGCGTCGCGCGTCGCATCGTCGACGGCGCCGAGGAACCGGACCGCGTCGCCGAGCCCGGCGGCCGCGGCCTCGCGCTCGAGCTCGGGCCGCAGCGCGCCGTCGCCGATGACCACCCAGCGGACGTCGGGCACGGCCGCGCGGATCGCCGGCAGCGCGCGCAGCACGACGTCGTGGCCCTTGTAGCGGTCCTCGAGCCGGGAGACCGTCACCAGCGTGGGCCGGGCGTCGCGGCCGGCGCGCCGGGCCGACGGGGGATCGACCCCCGGCGGGAGGATCGTCAGCCGCGACGGATCGGCGCCGGCCGCGACGGCGAGCTCGCCGCTGTACGCGCTCACCCCGACCACGGCCGTTGCGCGCTCGACGGCGAAGGACGCCAGCGCGGGCACCTCGCGCATCTCCTTGGCGTGGACCCACTGGACGACCGGCACCCGGAGCGCGGCGCCGAGCGCGTGCGCCGCCGGGCTCGCCTTGACGTGCAGCGAGACGACGACGTCGGGCCGGAAGCGCGCTCCCGCCGCCAGCGCCACGGCGTTGAGCAGCAGGACGGAGCGGCGGCCCCCGCGCGGCTCGTTGGGCAGGCGCACGACGCGGCTGCCCGGGCGCTCGGCGGGCGCCGGGCCCGTGGCGGTGCCGCTCCCCGGCCGCAGCGTGACCACCAGCAGCTCGCCCTGCAGGTGCGCGGCGAGGCGGCCGGCCGTGACCTCGATCCCCCCGCGAGCGGGCGGGAAGACGGGCGTCAGCAGCAGGATCCGCACGGGCCTCGCTCCATGGCGCGGCAGCGTAGTCGCCGGGCCGCGGCGTCGCCGATCGGCCGCGGCTATGGTTCTGCGCCGCACCACGGCCTCGCGCGGGGCGGCCGAGGATCCCGGATCCGCGCGCCCCGCCGCCCTGCGGCCCGGGCGCCCGCCCATGCTCACCGACTCGCCCCTGCACCCGCTGATGACGCTCGTGACCGGCCGCCGCCCCGAGCGGCCGGACCTCGACCGCCCGTGGCGCGTGTGGGACCTCGACGCAGAGCTGCGCTACCTCCCGGTCGTCCGCGAGCTCCCCGACTCGCCGCTGCCCGTCTGCGAGGTCGGCAGCGGCCCGCAGGGCCTGGCCGTCTGGACCGACCGCGAGGTCGTCGCCGTGGATCCCGGCGACGACGGGCGCCACGGCGGCCTCGCCGCCGCCGCGCCGCCGAACCTGCGGCGCGTAGAGGGCGACGGCGCGAACCTGCCGCTGCCGGACGGCGCCGCCGCCGCGGCCGTGGCCGTGGACACCCTCGAGCACATCCCGCGCCACGCCCGCCCCGCCGTGGTGGCCGAGATGCTGCGCGTGACCGCGCCCGGGGGCCGGGTCGTCCTCATGGGCCCGACGGGACCGCACGCCGCCGCCGGCGACGCCTACCTGCTCGGCCGCCACCGCGAGCGCGGCGCGCGCGAGGGCCCGGTGGTGTGGCTCGGAGAGCACGCCGAGCACGGGCTGCCGACGCTGGACGAGCTCGTCGCCCTGCTCGCGCAGGGCCGCACGACCCGGATCCGGGCGCGCGGCATCTTCAACCTGCGGCTGTGGCGGGTCATGCACCGGGCGGCGCTCGGCGACTACCCGCAGCCCCGCGGCGCCCACCTGGTCCATCACCTGGCCTGGGCGCCGTTCGGCGCCGTGGCCCGCCGCCTGCGCCGCGGGCCGCACTACCGCTCCCTCGTCGTCGCCGAGCTCGGCTGACCGCCGGATGGCGCAGGTCTCCGTCGACGCGCTGATCGTCTCCTTCGGCACCCGCGACGAGCTGCGGGACTGCCTGGCCACCCTGTTGGCCAGCCCGATGCCGGCCGGGGTGGAGCTGCGCGCGAGCGTCCTCGACAACGCCTCGCAGGACGACAGCGCGGACATGGTCGCCCGCGAGTTCCCGGTGGTCCGGCTGATCCGGTCGCCCGTGAACGTCGGCTTCGGGATCGCGACGAACCGCCTGGCCGCGACGAGCACCGCGTCGCACCTGCTGCTGCTCAACCCCGACACGCGCGTCGAGGGGCCGCTCGTCGGCCCGCTGCTGGACGCGCTGGAGGCCGACCCGGCGATCGCGGTGGCGGGACCGCGGCTCGTCTTCCCCGGCGGCGAGGTCCAGACCTCCAGCGAGCGCTTCCCGACGCTGCGCTTCGAGCTGGCCCGCGAGCTGCGCGGGACGAAGCTGCAGCGCCCGCTGCGCCGGGTCCTCGACGCCGACGAAGTCCTGCGCGACCACCGCCGCCTGGACCTCGTGCAGGCCCGCCGCCCGCACGACGCCGACTTCCTGTGGGCCACCTGCTGGCTGCTGCGGCGCGCCGACGTCGCGCCGCCGGGCCTCTTCGACCCTCACTTCCCCGTCTACGACGAGGACCTCGACCTCTGCAGCCGGCTGCGCGAGCAGGGGCGCCGCCTGGTCTACGTGCCCGAGGCCGAGGTCGTCCATCTCGGCGGCGCCAGCAGCACCACGGCGCACAAGCAGCAGCTCGTCCGCGCCGGGCGCACGCGCTGGTATCGCCGTCACCGCGGCCCCGCCGCCGCCCTGGCCTACGCGGCGATCGCGCGCGCGGCGAGCGGGGCGA
>JAICJK010000112.1 GCA_025928415.1 Solirubrobacteraceae bacterium
AGCCCGGGGTTGAGGGCGCGCGCGGCCTGCAGCGCCGCCGCCGGGCCGGGCTCGCGCAGCGCCAGCCGCAGCTCGTTGCCCAGCCGGACGCCGCTGACCGTGCCGGGGTCGGCGGCGGCGGCCAGGGCGGCGGTGGCGGGCTCGACGGCGAAGCCGAGGCGCGCGGCGTAGCGCGCCACCCGCCACAGCCGCGTGGGGTCGTCGGCGAAGGACCGGGGGTGCAGCACGCGCAGCAGCCCGGCCTGCAGGTCGTCCCCGGCGCCGGGCGCGGAGCGCAGCTCGCGGCCCGGCCGCACGGCGAACGTGTTGATCGTCACGTCGCGGCGGGCGAGGTCGTCCTCCAGGGTCCCGGGGCGCACGACGGGCAGCGCGCCCGGGGCCGGGTAGGACTCCGCCCGCGCGCGCACCACGTCGACCGGCCCCTCCGGCGTGGCGACCGTCGCCACCCCGAAGCGCTCGTGGTGGCGCACCTCGCCGCCGAGCAGCGCGAGCAGCGGCCCGGTGTCGCCCTCGACCACCACGTCGAGCTCCCGGTGGGGGCGCCCGAGCAGCGCGTCGCGGACCGCCCCGCCGACCAGCCAGGCCTCCGGCACGCGGTCGAGAGCCGCCAGGACGCGGGGCCCGGTCGGCGTGGCGGCCAGCGCGGCGAGGACGTCGTCTGCGGCGGCGGCGCCGGCCATGGTCCGCCACGCTAGCGCCCCGGCCCGCGCCGGACGGCGCGGCGCGGGCGGCCACGACGCCACTACCTTGTGGCCGGCATGCGCTTGCGCCCGGGCAGATGGCGATGGCTGGCCCTGGCGGCGATCGTGATCGTCCTGCTCGCCGGGGGCGGCGCCCTGCTGCTGGCGTCCAGCGAGCCCGGCAACGTCTCGAACCCCGACGTCGAGTTCCACGCGGCGCCGCCGGCGGCCACGCTTCCCGCGCCGGCGCCCAGGAAGGAGGGCAGGGACGCCTTCGACTGGCCCGTCTACGGCTACACGCGCGCCCGCACGCGGTACCTGCCGTTGGCCAAGCCGCTGCGGCCGCCGTTCGCCGAGGACTGGAAGCTCGGCGGCTCGGTCCTGCTCGAGTTCCCGCCGGTCATGGGCGGCCACTCGCTGTACCTGCTGAAGAACAACGGGGCCCTGTACGCCATCTCGCGCAAGACCGGCCACGTGCGCTTCAAGCGCAAGCTCGGCGACCTCGCCGCCTCGTCCCCCGCCTACGCCGACGGCACCGTCTACGTGGTGCTGCTGGCACGCGGGAAGGGCGTCAAGGCGGGCCGCGTGGTGGCGGTCTCGGCCAAGGACGGGCACACCCGCTGGTCCAAGCCGCTCCCGTCGCGGTCGGAGTCCTCGCCGCTGGTGGCCGGCGGGACCGTCTACTTCGGCAGCGAGGACGGCACGGTCTACGCGATGCGCGCGAGCGACGGCTTCGTCCGCTGGCGCGTCAAGGCCGCGGGCGCCGTCAAGGCCGGCCTGGCGCTCGCCGACGGGAAGCTGTTCTTCGGCGACTACTCGGGCCACGTCACGGCCCTGCGCGCGGCGGACGGGCACGCCGTCTGGCGCAAGGGCACGAGCGGCGGGAAGTTCGGCCTCTCCTCGGGGACCTTCTACGCCACGCCGTCCGTCGCGTTCGGGCGGGTGTACCTCGGCAACACCGACGGGTTCGTCTACTCCTACGCCGAGTCGAACGGCGCGCTGGCCTGGCGGACCAAGACCGGCGGCTTCGTCTACGGCGCCGCGGCGGTCGCCGCGATCGACGGCATCGGGCCGACCGTCTACGTCGGCTCCTACGACGGGACGTTCTACGCGCTGAACGCGCAGACCGGCAAGGTGCGCTGGCAGCGCAAGGCCGAGGGCCGCATCTCGGGCGGCGCGGTCCTGCTCGGCGACCTCGTCTTCTACTCGACGCTCGCGCACACGACGACCGCGCTCGGCGCCCGCACCGGCCGCAAGGTGTGGTCGACGCACCGCGGCGGCTTCAACCCCGCCGTCTCCGACGGGCGCCACATCTACCTCGTGGGCTTCACGAGCCTGTTCGGGCTCGACGGCCGGCCGCCGTCGACCCAGCTCTCCCCGACGCCGCCCAAGCTGCAGCGCGCGGCCCGGACGCGCGCCGCCAAGCGGCGCGTGGCGCGCCGCGTGGCGCGGCGCCGGGCGGCCGTCCACCACCGCAACGAGCTGCGCCGGCGCGGGGTGCGCTTCTGCCTGGGCAAGGGCGCCCACCGGGTGTGCCGGCTGCCCAAGCCGCTGGTCTGCTTCAAGCGGGCCGACGGGCGGACGATCTGCCGCCCGCGGGAGCCGCGCAAGCCGTAGCGGCCATCGCCCGGCCGCCGGCCCGCGTCGCCGCGCCCTCACCGCCGGACGGCGACGCCCGCCGCGGCGAGGTGCGCCTTGGCCTCCCCGACGGTGTGCTGCCCGTAGTGGAAGATCGACGCGCTGAGCGCCGCGTCGGCGCCCGCCCGCAGCGCGTCGGCGAGGTGCGCGAGCTCCCCCGCGCCGCCCGAGGCGATCACCGGCACGCGCACCGCCGCCGCGACGGCACCGGTCAGCGCGAGGTCATAGCCGTCGCCCGTCCCGTCGCGGTCCATGCTCGTGAGCAGGATCTCCCCCGCCCCGCGCTCGACGCCGTCCTTCGCCCACGCGACGACGTCGCGGCCGCTCGCCGTGCGCCCGCCGGCGACGAAGACCTCCCAGCCCGTGCCGTCCGCCCGCGCCTTGGCGTCGATGGCCAGCACGACGCACTGGCTGCCGAAGCGCTGCGCGAGCTCGCCGATCAGCGCGGGCCGGCCCACGGCCGCCGAGTTGACCGCGACCTTGTCCGCGCCGGCGTCCAGCACGGCTTGGGCGTCCTCCACGGAGCGGATGCCGCCGCCGATCGTGAACGGGATGAACACGTTGTCGGCCGTGCGCCGCGCGAGGTCGACGATCGTGTCGCGCTGCTCGTGCGTGGCCGTGATGTCCAGGAACACGAGCTCGTCGGCCCCCTCGGCGTCGTAGCGCTCGGCGAGCTGGACCGGGTCGCCGGCGTCGCGCAGGTCGACGAAGTTCGTGCCCTTGACCACGCGCCCGCCGTCGACGTCGAGGCACGGGATGACGCGCTTGAGGTGCTCGGCCACCGTCAGGACCGGGGCGCGCGGCGCGGGTCGAGCGCGGCCTGGCCCTCGGCGATCGTGAAGTGCCCCTCGTAGAGCGCCTTGCCGACGATGACGCCCCCGAGGTTGACCTGGCGCAGCCCGGCGATCGCCTCCAGGTCGGCGAGCTGCCCGATGCCGCCCGAGTACAGGAAGCGCCCGCGCACCACCGCGGCGATCCGGCTGACCTCGTCGAGGTCGGGCCCCTCGAGCATCCCGTCGCGGTCGACGTTCGTGTAGACGAACGACCGCACGCCGCGGTTCTGCAGGCGCTCGATGACCGCCTCGGCCGGCATCTCGGTCGTGGTCTGCCAGCCGCTGGTCGAGACCATCCCGCCGCGGGTGTCCACCGAGACGATGACCCGCTCGCGGAAGGCGCCGAGCACGTCGTCGAGGAAGTCGACGTCGGTGAAGGCGGCCGTGCCGAGGATGACCCGCTCGGCGCCGGCGCGCAGCGCGTCGCGCACCGCGCCGAGCTGCCGCAGGCCGCCGCCGCACTGCACGGGGACCGACAGCTCCGTGGTGATCTGCTCGACGTGGTGCAGGTTCTTCGGGGAGCCCGTCTTGGCCCCGTCGAGGTCGACGATGTGCAGGAAGCGCGCGCCCGCCTGCACCCACGCGCGCGCCGCCTCCAGCGGCGAGTCCTGGTAGACGGTCTTCTCGGCGAAGTCGCCCTTGACCAGCCGGACGGCCTTGCCCTCGTAGATGTCGATGGCCGGGTAGAGGATCAAGCGGCCACCTGCGTGCACAGCCGCGCGAAGTTGGCCAGCAGCGCCAGGCCGTGCGCGGAGGACTTCTCCGGGTGCGACTGCGCGCCGAACACGCTGCCCGATCCGACGACGGTGGCGAAGCGCTCGCCGTACTCCGTCGTGCCCAGGACCGCATCCGGTTCGGCGGGGTGCGGCGCGAAGGTGTGGACGTGGTAGAGGAACGACGGGTCGGGGAGCCCGTCGGTCAGCGGCGAGGGCCGCGTCCAGCGCACCTCGCTCCAGCCGATGTGCGGCAGGTTGCGCGCCCCGGCGTCGAGCCGGCGGACCTGCCCGGCCAGCAGCCCGAGCCCCCGGGCGCCGCCGTGCTCCTCGGAGGAGTCGAACAGGAGCTGCATGCCCATGCACGCGCCGAAGACGGGCATGCCGTCCGCCGCGCAGCCGCGCAGGACCTCCTCGAGCCCGAGCTCGCGGATGACCGCCATCGCGGCCGGGAACGCCCCGACGCCCGGCAGCAGCAGCCCGTCGGCCGCGCGCAGCTCGGCAGGGTCGCGGGTGATCGCCGTCCGCGCGCCGACGCGCTGCAGGGCCTTCTCGGCCGAGCGCCGGTTGCCCATCCCGTAGTCGACGATCGCGATGCGCGGGGCGGCGGGGCTCACGCGGTCAGCGTGCCCTTGGTCGACGGGACGCCCTGCTCGGTCGGATCGAGCGCCACCGCGTCGCGCAGGGCGCGCGCGAAGGCCTTGAACGCCGCCTCGATAAGGTGGTGGGCGTTGGTGCCCGCCGCGAGGTCGAGGTGGAGCGTCAGCCGCGCGGCGTTGGCGACGGCGCGCAGGAACTCCTCGAGCAGCTCGTGGTCGAACGCGCCCGTCGCGCCCGGCGGCAGCGCGCCGCTCATGGCCACGTAGGGCCGGCCGGAGATGTCCAGCGCGCACATCGCGCGCGCCTCGTCCATGGGGACGACGGCGTGGCCGTAGCGGAAGATCCCCGCGCGGTCCCCGAGCGCCTCGTCGAGCGCCTGCCCGAGCACGATGCCCGTGTCCTCCACGGTGTGGTGCGCGCCGGTCTCGAGGTCGCCGGTCACCTGCACGTCGAGGTCCAGGCGGCCGTGGCGGGCGAGCAGGTCGAGCATGTGGTCGAAGAACCCGACCCCGGTGCTGCGCGTCCCCGCGCCCGTCCCCTCCAGGCCGAGGGCGAGCCGCACGTCGGTCTCCTTCGTGGCGCGGCTGACCTCGGCTCGGCGGCTCATCGCTCCTGATTCTCCCGCAGGCGCATCGATCGCGCGTGGCCGGCGAATCCCTCGGCCTCCGCGACGGCCGCGCCGGGGCCCGCCAGGGCCGCCGCCGCGCCCCCGATCCGGACCACCGCCATGCGGCGCCGGAAGGCCGCCGGGCCGAGCGCGCTGGCGAAGCGCGCGGCGCCGCCGGTGGGCAGCGAGTGGTTGGAGCCGGCGACGTAGTCGCCGAAGGCCGTGGCGCCCGCGGCGCCGACGAACACGCAGCCCGCCGAGCGCACCGCGCCGGCCAGCGCCTCCGGGCCCGGGCCGACCAGCTCGAGGTGCTCGGGCGCGAAGGCCTCGGCGAACGCGACGCCCGCGGCGGGGTCCTCGACCTCCACCAGCGCGGCCACCGCGCCGGTCTCGGGCGCGCCGGCCAGCCGCTCCGCGACGGCGTCGAGCAGCGGCACGTGCTCGGAGGCCAGGCAGACGATCGAGCCCTCGCCGTGCTCGGCCTGCGCCAGCAGGTCGGCCGCGGCGAGCTCGGGGTCCGCCCACGCGTCGGCGACCACCAGGACGTCGGACGGGCCGAGGAAGCCGTCGATCCCCACGTCCCCGGAGACCAGGCGCTTGGCCTCCTGCACGTAGAGGTTCCCGGGGCCGGCGATCACGTCGACGCGCGGGATCGTCTCGGTGCCGTAGGCCAGCGCGGCGACGGCCTGCGCGCCGCCCATGCGGTACACGCGGTCGGCCCCGCACAGCGCGCAGGCGGCGAGGATCACCGGGTGCGATCCCGGCGCGCACACGGCGACGTCGGCCACGCCCGCGGCCCGGGCGGCGACCACGCCCATGACCACCGTGCTCGGGTACGGCGCCCGGCCGCCGGGGACGTAGATCCCGGCGCTGCGGACCGGCAGCTCGCGCAGCGCGACGCTGTGGCCCTGCGGCAGCTCGACCAGCGCGTCGGAGCCGACCCCGGCCTCGGCGACCGCGCGGACGTTGGCGATCGCGACCTCCAGGCCCTCGCGGACCGCGTCCTCCAGCGCCCGCAGCGCGGCCTGCCGCTCTTCCGGCGCGACCCGGATCGGGGCGTCGCCGATCGCGTCCAGGCGCGCGACGTGCGCGGCCAGCGCCGCGTCGCCGCCGTCGCGGACCGAGGCGACGATCTCGGCCACGACGGCCGTCGCCGACCCCGGCCCCGGGACGAGCGCGCGGACCTCCGCGGCCCGCGCCGCCTCCTCGCCGGCGAGCGCGCGCAGGCGCTCAGCGCGCACGCAGCCGCTCCAGGACGTCGTCGATGGCCGACGCCTGCAGCTTGTGGGCGACGGGGTTGGCGATCAGCCGAGCGGTCGCCTCGAACAGCTCTTCGCGGATGACCAGGCCGTTCTCGCGCAGCGTCGTCCCCGTCGCCGTGAGGTCGACGATCGCCTCGACCAGCCCGGTGAGCGGCGCGAGCTCGACCGAGCCCTTGACCTCGACGATCTCGGCCTGTCGCCCGGTCTCCTCGAAGTAGGCGTGCGCGATCCGCGGGTACTTCGTGGCCACGCGCATGACGCCGAGCCGGCGCAGCGCCTCCGCCGCCGGATCCGGGCCCGCGACCGTCGCCAGCACCATCCGGCAGGCGCCGAAGCCCAGGTCCAGCAGCTCGTAGACCTCGCGCTCGCTCTGCTCGAGCAGGACGTCCTTGCCGGTGATGCCCAGGTCGGCCGCGCCGGCCTCGACGTAGGTCGGCACGTCGGAGGGCCGCATGGTCACGACGCCCACGTCGCCGAACAGCAGCCGGCGGTCGTTGGCGCGCACCTCGCCCGTGTCGAGCCCGAGCGCGTCGAGGACGCCGAGCGCGTCCGCCAGCAGTGCGCCGCGGGGGACCGCGATCGTCAGTCCGTTGGCGGCGCTCATGCCTCGCCGCGCCCCTCCTCGCCGGCCAGCGCGATGTGCAGCCGGTCCAGCGCGACCGCGCAGCCGACCGCCGACATGGGGCGCCCGAACCGCGCCAGCAGGTCGTCGTAGCGGCCGCCGCCGCCCAGCGGCATCCCCTCGGCCGGGTCGTAGACCTCGAAGACCGCGCCGGTGTAGTAGCTGAGGTCCCGCACGAGCCCGAGGTCGAAGATCAGGCGGCCGGCGACCTCCGGCCCGAGGGCGCGCTGCACCGCCCGCAGCCGCCCGACGGGCGCGTCGACGGCGTCGAGCACGTCGATGCCGCCGCGGACCTGGGGCACGCGCACGAGCAGGTCGGTCGCCTCGGCGCCGAGGTCGCGGGCGAGCACCTCGCGCTCCAGCCGGACGAAGTCGCGCCGAACGAGCGCCTCGAGCAGGACGGCCTG
>JAICJK010000601.1 GCA_025928415.1 Solirubrobacteraceae bacterium
CGGCCTGCACTCCCGCAACGAGCTGCCCGCCCTCGAGTACGAGGGCCGCGGGCGGCGCGCTACGGGACCACGTACCCCTGAACTAGCCGGAGGCACCGCATGAAGCGCATGTTCATCGTCGGAACGGACGGATTCCTGGTCACGACCATGCGAGTCGCCCTCCGCTACTCCTCCGAGATCACCGTCTTCGGCGTCCGCGACGCCGACGCCAGCGTCCGCCGCGCCCTGCGCGAGGCCCGCCCCGACATCGTCCTGCTCGACGGCTCCACGTCCGCGGAGCGGACGCGCGAGCGCCTGGCGGACGTCGCCGAGGAGCGGCCGGACGCGATCGTCCTCGTGCTCGCCTCGAGCATCGACGCCGGCGCGCTGGAGGACCTGCTCGAGGCCGGCGCCACCGTGTGCCTGTCGCGGGCGCTGACGAGCGGCCAGCTCGAGACCCTGCTGGCCGACGCGGCGCAGCACCAGGCCGGCGCCGCTCCCCGCGTCGCTCCGCACCTGGCCGAGGCCCCGGCGGCCGAGGCCGTCGCCGAGCGCCCGGAGTCCTGCCCGCTGACCAACCGCGAGCTCGAGATCCTGCGCTGCGTCGCCGAGGGGCACACGAACGCCCGCATCGGCCGCGACCTGTGGGTGACGGAGCAGACGGTCAAGTTCCACCTGTCGAACATCTACCGCAAGCTCGGCGTCTCCAACCGGACCGAGGCCAGCCGCTACGTGCTGCTGAACAACCTCGGCAGCGCGCGTCCCGCGGCGCCGGCCGTGCCCGCGGCGCCGGTCGTGCAGGCCGCCCCCGCGCCCCGGCAGATCAACGGCAACCACAACGGGAACGGCGGGCACTCCGCCGTCCTCGGCTCGATCGCGCGCTAGCGATGCGGCAGTTCAACAACGACCAGGACCCGTGGCAGGCCCTGCGCCACGAGGTGGATCGCAGCCGCCGCCACGGCCATCCCGCCGCGCTGGTGCGCATCGCGCCGGTGACGGTCCCCTCCAACGACCGCCGGGCGCGGCGCGAGCTCAACGGCATCGCCCAGCGCCTGCAGGGGTTGCTGCGGACGATCGACTGCATCTGGCTGCAGCGCGACGCCGTCTACGTGCTGCTCCCGGAGGCCGACCGCGACGCCGTCGAGGCGCTCATGGCGCGGCTGCGGCGCGTCGCGGCGGGCCTGCTGCCCGCCGAGGGCGTGGCCGTCGCGTGCTTCCCCGAGGACGGCCTGACGGCCAATGCGCTGCGGTCCGCCGTGACCGAGACGCCGAAGGGCGCCATCAAGCTGAGCCCCGGGCGCTTCGCCCGGACGACCGCCGCCCGCTTCGAGCGGGCCCAGGAGGCTGATCGGTCGTGAGGTCGCGGGGTCCGAGCCGGCGCTACCTGCTGCTCAAGCGCACGTTCGACGTGGTGCTCTGCCTCGGGCTGCTGATCGTCTGCCTGCCCGTGCTGGCGCTCTGCGCGCTGGCCGTGCGGCTGAACTCGCCCGGGCCGATCGTGTTCTCGCAGCTCCGCACGGGCCGCGACGGCCGGCGCTTCCGGATGTACAAGTTCCGCACGATGGTCGCCAACGCCGAGGAGCTGAAGGCGAGCCTGGCGCACCTCAACGTGCTCCCGGCGCCGGACTTCAAGATCCCCGACGACCCCCGGATCACGCGCGTGGGCAAGCTGCTGCGCGCGACCAGCCTCGACGAGCTGCCGCAGCTCTTCAACGTGCTGCGCGGCGACATGTCGCTGGTGGGCCCGCGGCCGACCTCGTTCGCGCCGTCGACCTACGACACCTGGCACACGCATCGCCTCGACGTCCCGCCGGGCCTCACGGGCCTGTGGCAGGTCGAGGGGCGCCACACGATGACCTTCGACGACCGGCTGCGCCTGGACGTGCAGTACATCCGCCGCGCCTC
>JAICJK010000504.1 GCA_025928415.1 Solirubrobacteraceae bacterium
CGCGATTGGGCGCCCGCCCCCATCGGCCTGGTCCTCAACAACGCCGGCGTGACCGTCGTGCAGGGCGCGCTGGAGGCCGCGCCCGAGGACGACGACTGGGTGATCGACATCAACTTCGGGGGCGTCGTGCACGGCGTCCGCGCCTTCCTGCCGATCCTCGCCGAGCAGGGCTCGGGCGCGATCGTCAACGTCTCGAGCGTCTTCGGCCTCGCCGGCTTCCCGCACCAGACGGCGTACTGCGCGTCGAAGTTCGCGGTGCGCGGCTTCACCGAGGCGCTGCGCCAGGAGCTGCGCGGGACCGGCGTGCGCGCCGCGACCGTGCATCCGGGCGGCGTCAAGACGAACATCGTGGCCAACGCCCGCTACCACGCCGACGTCCACGACCAGCGCGACCAGGCCACCGCCGTGCGGGACTTCGCCGCGCTGGCGCGCACGACGCCGGAGCGCGCGGCCGAGATCATCTGCGACGGCGTGGAGGCCGGGAAGGCGCGGATCCTCGTCGGGCCCGACGCCGTGCTGCTCGACCTGCTCGTGCGCGTCGCGCCGACGCGCTACTACGACGTCGTCGAGCGCCTCGAGGCGGTCGTCCGCCGCGGCTGAGGGCGGTGGCCGCGGCGCGCCGCCCTCGGGCTCAGCCGCCGGGCAGCGACCCCGGCACGTAGGGGCCGACCGTGAACCTCGGCCGGCTGACGTAGGCCTCGGCGGGCGAGTGCGTGTCGGCGCCGACCGCGGCGCCGTGGCGGGCGGCCGCGGGCTCGGCCGCGTAGAGGATGTCGACGTCCTCCTCCCCCCGGCGGGCGCCGGCCATGAGGATCGCGCACGGCCCGTCGCCCGCGCCGACGAACGCATGGCGCACCCAGCGGGGGCAGTGGACGAAGTCCCAGCGCCGCAGGCGGCGCTCCTCGCCCTCGATGATCAGCAGGCACTCGCCGCCGAGGACCAGGAAGTCCTCCTGCGCGTCCTCGCCGTGGTACATCGTGCTCACGTCGCCGGGGTCGAGCACGTGGACGTTGATGCCGAGCTCGGGGAAGCGGGCGCCCTCGCGCTCGAACACCGTGTAGCGGCCCCAGCCCGGCGTGTGGCGCCAGGGCTCCTGCGTGGCGTTGGTGACGAACCAGTCGCTCATGGCGCCGAGCGTAGTGCGCGATCCGCGCCCCGGCGGGCGCCGGTCAGCGACCCGGGCACGGCGGCAGGACGCCGACCGTCGGGACGGTGAGGTCGGGCGGCGGCGTGACGGGCGCGCCCGGCTGCTCGGCGGCGAAGGCGAGGGTCATGACGAACGGCCCGCGCGGGAGGGGCTTGCCCTCGCAGATCCCGGCCGGCCTGCCGAGCGCCCGGTTGAGCGCCACGGTGGTGGCGGCCTGGCCCTCGACCCAGCGGTACGGGTCCGGGTTGCCGCGGATCGCCGAGCTGTTGGCGATCAGCACCGTCCCCCGGACCGGCCGGTGCAGCACGGTGGTCCGCTCCGGCGTGCCGATGACGACCGCGTAGTGGGCCGCGTCGGGGCCGGCGAAGCGGTTGGCGACGACCTTGGTGTCGTCGTCCTCGACCCGGACGCCGTAGGTGACGTCGTCGAACGTGTTGGCGACGACCGCGTTGCGCGCGGCGCGATCGAGCGTGATCCAGCGCAGCCCGTCCTCGACGTACGGGACGTCGCTGCAGTCCATGGGCAGGACGCTCTCGCCCATCCGCGAGCCGACCCACACGCCGTTGGTCCCGCCCGCGAACCGGTTGGCCGCGATGACGTTGTCGTCGGCGCCGTAGCGGCGGGGGAACCAGCGCTCTGGGCGGCTGTGCACGTACTCGCCGCAGTTCGTGTAGAGGAAGACGCCGCCGGCCGAGTTGCCCGCGAACGTGTTGCCGGTGATCAGGTTGCGGCGCGAGCCGTCGACGGAGATCCCCTCGCGGCCGATCCCCCAGAACCGGAAGCGCACCCCGGCGAAGGTGATGAGCTGCCCGCCCGGCCCGTTCTCGCGGAAGCCGTTGTCGCGGATGCTGTTGCGCGTGACGACGTTCCCCGCCGATCCGGCCTCGAGGTAGATGCCGCTGCTCCCGGCGCCCGTGATGCTCGTGTCGCGGATCGTCGTCCGGGTGACGTAGCCGTCGACGTAGATGCCGACGCCGGTGGACCCCGACACCCGGCCGCGCTCGACGAGCACGTCGTGGACGCCGTGGTCGTACTCGTGGCCCGCCGCCAGCGCGCGGAAGCCGTCGCGCGTCACGCGGATGCCGTTCAGGAACCCGCGCACCGCGCAGTCGCGGATCGTCACGCGGGAGAGATCCGCATCGGCGGGCGCGTGCACGAGGATCCCCGTGCCGCCCTGGCCGGTGCCGTCCACCGTCGCGCCGCGGCAGTCGAGGGTCACGCCCGAGGCGGTGATGTCGAAGCCCCCGGTGTAGACGCACCCCGGCTCGAGCCGCACGCTCGCGGTCAGGGTCGTCCGCTGCGCGGCCGCCGAGCACGGCACGACGGCCGGGCCGTGGGCGGGCGCCGCCGGGCCGGCCGCCGCCGCGGGGGCGGGCGC
>JAICJK010000136.1 GCA_025928415.1 Solirubrobacteraceae bacterium
AGAGTGTTGTCGGCCGGCGCCGGACGAGCCGGCCGGATCGGCGGGCTGGGCATCCGCGTGATGCTGCCCGCGGTAGATTCCCAGGGGGCGTTCTCGCTCGTGGAACACCCGCTCGCACCGCGGGCCCTCGCCGCCCCCCTGCACCGCCACACGCGGGAGGACGAGTACAGCTACGTGCTCGAGGGGCGCATGGGCGCGCTGCTCGGCGACGAGGTCGTGATCGCCGAGACCGGCGACTTCGTGTTCAAGCCGCGCAACCAGTGGCACACGTTCTGGAACGCCGGCGAGGAGCCCGCCCGCATCCTCGAGATCATCGCGCCGGCCGGCTTCGAGCAGTTCTTCCGCGAGCTCGCCGCGCTCGGCGGGGCGGCCGAGGCCGCGCCCGAGCAGCTCGCCGCGCTCTCGCAGCGCTACGGGCTCGAGATGCGGCCGGAGACCGTCCCCGACCTGGTCGAGCGCTTCGGGGTGCGCATGGCGGAGCGCGGCGAGGTCGTCTAGCTCGTGGGCGGCGAGGCGCGCCGCGCCGCGCCTCGCCGCCCCAGCCGTGCCGTAGCGTGCGCGCCCCGTGCCCGACGTCCGCCTGCCCCACCGGTTCACCGGCCCGCTGCGCACCGCCCGCCTCGTCCTGCGCGCGATGACGCCCGCCGACGTCGACGACGTCCACGCCTACCAGTCGCGCGCCGACGTCTGCCGCTACCTGCCCTACGAGCCGCGCACGCGGGCGGAGGTCGCCGAGCGCGTGGCCCGGAACGCCGCGGCGCTCGAGCTCGCCGGCGACGGCGACTTCTGGCAGCTCGCCCTCGAGCGCGCGGATCAGCCCGGCCGGGTGATCGGCGACCTGTACTTCTCGATCCTCAGCACCGCGCACGCGACCGGCGAGATCGGCTGGGTGCTGCATCCCGAGGCCACCGGCCAGGGCTACGTCACCGAGGCGGCCCGCCTCCTGCTGGACCTGGCCTTCGGCGCCATCGGGCTGCACCGCGTCCGCGCGCAGCTCGATCCCCGCAACCACGCCTCGATCGCGGTGTGCCGGCGCCTGGGCCTGCGCGAGGAGGCGCACTTCGTGCAGGACATCTGGTTCCGCGGCGCCTGGGCCGACACCGGGATCTACGCGATCCTGGCGGGCGAGTGGCGCTGAGCGCCAGGCACCCCTCAGCGCGCCGCGCGCCCGCGCGTGATCGCGCGCTGCAGCTCGCGGGCCGTGAGCGGCGGCACGTCGGCGGTGCCGCCCGCCGCCGCGGGAACCAGGCCGGCCAGGTGCATCGCGACGAAGCGCCGCGCCTGACCCGGGGCCACGTCGGTCGTGCGCTCCACGATCCGGGCGGTCGCCCACAGCAGGACCGTCACGTCGGCGGTCGCCAGATCGGCCCGCAGCACGCCCTGCTCGTGGCCGCGCGCCACGAGGCGCCCGATGGCGGCCTGCAGGCGCCGGCGCGCCGCCCTCACGCCCTGCTCGTCGCGGCCGCGCGCGGCGAGCGCGTCCTTGAAGCCGCGGTCGGCGGCCTGCAGGTCGACGGCGGCGAACAGGAACGCGCGCAGCCCGTCCATGGCGTCGGGCGCCTGCAGCGCCCGCGCGGCGGCCTCGGTGAGCTCCGCGAAGCGGGCGTCGACCACCGCGTCGATCAGCGCGTCCTTGGTGGGGAAGTGGCGGTACAGCGTGCCCATCCCGACGCCCGCCCGGCGCGCGATGTCGTTCACGCTGGCCTCGATCCCGCGCTCCTGGAAGGCGGCGCGGGTGGCCGCGAGGATCCGGTCGCGGTTGCGCTGGGCGTCCCGCCGCAGGGGCGGCTGTGCGGCACGGGGCATGCCGTCGGCATTGTAGGCGGCGAACAGGAGCGGCCGCTCCGCTCTTGGCTATGATGCCGGGGCGGTGAACCGGAGCAGGTGCTCCGCTGAGTGCGCACCCCCGCCGCCCCCGCCATGACCCCGAAGACCGCCACGGGCAGCTACAAGTGGATCGCCCTGTCCAACACGACGCTCGGCGTGCTGATGGCGACGATCAACTCGTCGATCCTGCTCATCGCGCTGCCGGACATCTTCCGCGGCATCCACATCGACCCGCTCGCGCCGGGCAACACGAACTACCTGTTGTGGATGATCCTCAGCTTCCTGGTCGTCACCGCGGTGCTCGTCGTCAGCCTCGGCCGGCTGGGCGACGTCTACGGCCGCGTGCGGATGTACAACCTGGGCTTCGCGGTGTTCACCCTGGGCTCGGTCCTGCTCTCGGTGACCTGGATGACCGGCAGCGCCGCGGCGCTGTGGCTGATCGGGATGCGCGTCGTGCAGGGCATCGGCGGCGCGATGCTGTTCGCGAACTCCAGCGCGATCCTCACCGATGCGTTCCCGCCCGACCAGCGCGGCCTCGCGCTCGGGATCAACGGCGTGGCCGCGATCGCGGGGTCGTTCATCGGCCTGGTGATGGGCGGCGTCCTGGCGCCGATCGAGTGGCGCCTGGTCTTCCTCGTCTCGGTGCCGATCGGCCTGTTCGGCACGGTGTGGGCCTACCGCAAGCTCGTCGACCTCAGCCCGCGGCGCCCGGCGCGCATCGACTGGTGGGGCAACGTGAGCTTCGCCGTCGGGCTGATCGCCGTCATGGTCGGGATCACC
This sequence comes from Solirubrobacteraceae bacterium, assembly GCA_025928415.1. Classification (GTDB taxonomy): domain Bacteria; phylum Actinomycetota; class Thermoleophilia; order Solirubrobacterales; family Solirubrobacteraceae; genus Paraconexibacter. The sequence goes on from JAICJK010000136.1 coordinate 2,608, forward strand.
TACGGCATCCAGCCGCACGGCGGCCACACGATGGGCTGGACGTCGCCCGTGGTGCTGGCGGCGCTGATCGGCGGCACGGCGGTGCTGGGCGTCTTCGTCGCGATCGAGCGGCGGGTCGCCGAGCCGATGTTCGACCTCTCGCTGTTCCGCATCCGCGCGTTCACCGCCGGCTGCGTGGCGACCCTGCTGGCCGCCGTCGGGCGCGGCGGCCTGCAGTTCATCCTGATCATCTGGCTGCAGGGCATCTGGCTGCCGCGCCACGGCTACGACTTCGCCTCGACGCCGCTGTGGGCCGGCATCTACATGGTCCCGCTCATCGCCGGCTTCCTGATCGCCGGGCCCGTGTCCGGCATCCTGTCGGACCGCTACGGTGCGCGGCCGTTCGCGACCGGCGGCATGGTCGCGGCCGCCGCCAGCTTCCTGCTGCTCGAGACGCTCCCGGTCGACTTCGCCTACGGCTGGTTCGCGGCGCTGCTGCTGCTCAACGGCCTGGCGATGGGCCTGTTCTCCTCGCCCAACCGCGCCGCGATCATGAACAGCCTGCCCGCCGGCCAGCGCGGGGCGGGGGCGGGGATGAGCGCCACGTTCCAGAACTCCGCGTCGGTCCTGTCGATCGGCATCTTCTTCTCGCTGATGATCATCGGCCTGGCGGCGCACCTGCCCGCCGCGCTGCACGACGGCCTGGTCGCGCACGGCGTCTCGCAGGCCGACGCCACGCGCGTGTCCCACCTGCCGCCGGTCGCCTCGCTGTTCGCGTCGTTTCTGGGCTACAACCCGATGCAGCACCTGCTCGGGCCGCACGTCCTCGCCGCGCTGCCGCACGACCAGGCCGCCGCGCTGACCGGCCGCGCGTTCTTCCCGACGCTCATGTCCGGCCCGTTCGCCGACGCGTTGCACGTGGCCTTCACGTTCGCCCTCGTCGCCTGCCTGGTCGCGGCGGCGGCCTCGCTGCTGCGGGGCGGGCAGTACCACCACGACGACGAGTCCCCCGGCGAGGCGGCGCTGGAGGGCGAGGCGATCGAGCCGCTGCCCTCCGGGATCGCGTCGGCGCTGCACCGCACCGCATGACCTCCGCCCGCCCGCACATCGCCCGCCGCCCCGAGGAGACCCCATGACCGACGCCGGCCCGCCGTCCGCCCTGCTCGTGATGGACGTCCAGCGCGGGATCGCCGAGCGCTTCGAGGGCGGCGAGGTGGTCGCGCGCGTCGCCGAGGCCGTCGCCGCCGCCCGCGCCGCCGGCGTCCCGGTGATCTTCGTCCGCGTGGCCTTCCGGCCCGGGCACCCGGAGGTCAGCCCGCGGAACCGCAGCTTCGCGGCCCTGCGCGACGCCGGCCGGCTGCTCGACGACGCGAGCACGGCGATCGACCCGCGCGTCGCGCCGCAGGACGGGGAGGTCGTGGTCACCAAGCGCCGGGTGAGCGCGTTCGCGGGCAGCGACCTCGACGTCGTCCTGCGCGCGATCGGCGCGCAGCACCTCGTCCTCTGCGGCCTGTCGACCAGCGGCGTCGTGCTCTCGACGCTGCGGGCGGCCGCCGACCAGGACTACGCGCTCACGGTCCTGCGCGACGCCTGCGCGGACCCCGACGAGGAGGTCCACCGCGTCCTGACCGAGAAGGTCTTCCCCCGGCAGGCCGAGGTGCTCGACGCCGGCGCGTGGGCCGCGTCGCTGCGCTGACTCAGCCGGTCTGCCGGTAGACCGTCACCCCGAGGAACGTCCCGGTCCAGATCGTCCGGTCCGGGCCGACCTCGGTCGCCGCGTAGAACGAGTCCCCGCACGACTGCGGCAGGCGGGCGATCGTCGCGCTCAGCGCCGCCTTGGCCGCGTCCGGGAGCCCCGCCAGCGCCTGCGGGGTGCACGTGCCGTCCGGCGCCGGCGCGTCGAGGCGCACCCGGCCGGTCCTGAAGTCCAGGCCCGCGACGCCCCAGCGCCCCTGCTCCTGGCGGATCCCGTAGACCAGGCCGCTGGCCGCGCTCATCGTCGGGATGCCGTTGGGGACCGAGATGCCGCGGTTGGCCCACACGCGGTGGCAGGTGCGCGTCCGCGGGTCCCAGTCGATGCGCTCCATCCCGTGCGGCGCGTTGGCCGGGTTGCCGCCCTCCAGCGCCGCCAGCGCGTTGAGCAGCACGCCGCTCGCGCCGGCGAACGGGGACTCGTCGGGGATGCGGTTGTTCACGTTGATCGCCGCGTAGCCGCGCACGGCCAGCGACTGCTCGGACAGCGAGCTCGTGGCGTGGGGGTCGCCGAAGCGCACCGGGACCTCGCAGGCGATCCGCCGGTCCTTGCCGGGCGCGATCGGCTTCCAGTCCTTCGGGATCGCCCCGCGCCACATCAGCACCATGTTCATGAGCTTCGCGCCGTCGGTGATCGCGACGAAGCGGTCGCGCTGGCGCCCGGTGCCCATGACCGTCGGCGTGCTGCCCGAGCCCGGGCCGAGGCGGACGGCGGACGTCGCGCCCTTCGTCACGTAGCGGCCCCGCCAGGCGCGCGTGAGCTTCTTCCGCTTGGCGTTCCAGCTCACGCGGTGCATCAGCTTGCTGGTGACGACGTAGATCCCGCCGTCCTCGTCGGCGGCGATCGAGTTGGACACGATCTCCGCATGCGCGCCGCGGCAGTGGGACGGATCGAGCGACACCGTCTTGACGTTCGCCGCGGTCATCCGCGACGGCAGGCGCGGCACGACGCCGACGACGCCGCGCTCGGTGGCGAAGGCGATCATCCCGTCGTAGGTCATCGTCGCGCCGACGAACTTGTCGCTCGCGCCGCAGAACGCGCGCGCGGGCGGCGCGAAGCGCTTGACCAGCCGGATCGGGGACGTGCGGTCGCCCTTCCGGCTGTCGGCGAAGACGTCGATCGTGCGCTGGCGCGGGACGATGAAGCGCCCGTCGCGGTCGAGGATGCTGTAGGCGCCGGTCACGCCGCCGGCCTCGGTCTTCGGCGGGTTCGCCTCGCGCTCGGCGGGGATGTAGAGGTCGATCAGCCGGCCGCTGCGCTGGTCGAGCTTGAAGACCGCGCGACGGTCGAACGCGTCGACCAGGGAGCCCCAGACCGCGCGGCCGCCATCGCGGTACTTCGAGGTGAACTGGAGCTGGATCGGGATGCCCGGCAGGTAGACGTGGTGCGCGCTGACCTTCGCGCCGGCGGCGATCCCGGGGTAGGGCGAGGAGGCCTGCGCGTAGGCGTTGCGGTGCGACGCGCCCCACGGCGAGTCCGGCAGGTAGGGGTTGCACGGCGGCTCGCCGGCGCTCCTGGGCGTGGTGCAGGTGGGCGCCGCGAAGGCGCCCGGCGCGCCCGCCACGAGCGCGGCGGCCACGAGGCTCGCGGTGGCCCAGGCGATCGCGGCGGCAGTCGACAGGGATCCTCGGTGCGCGTTCATGGCGGCGATCCTAGTGTCGCTGTTTACGAATCGTCAAGTGGACATTCCGTAAACAGGGTCCGGTACCGTTGTGCCCCGTGGCCCGCGATGCGTCGCCCACCCCGCGCCGGATGACGTCGGACCGCCGGCGCGCGCAGCTCGCGTCCGCGGCGCTGGCCGAGCTCGCCCGCGGCGGCTACGAGGCGCTGTCGCTCGAGGCGGTGGCGGGCCGGGCGGGCGTGACGCGCAACCTGCTCTACCACTACTTCCCGCGCGGGCGGATCGACCTCCTGCACGCGGCCGTCGAGCGCGCGGGGCAGGAGCTGACCGACGACTGGTCGCTGGACGAGACCGTCCCGCTGCCGCAGCGCCTCGCGCAGAACTTCGCCCGGATGGCCGACCATGCCGCGGCGCCGTCCGACGCGTGGGTGGCCCGGCGGTTCGGTGCGGCCTCCGGCGACCCCGAGGTGCGCGCGGTGCACGACCGCTACCTGCGCCGGGTCGTCGACGCGATCGCCGCGAACAACCTCGGGACCGCCGACGTGCCGCCGCTGGTGCGCGCGTCGCTGGAGGCCTACCTGTCGTTCGCCGAGGCGCTGCTGGACCGCATGCGCGAGAGCCGCCTCCCGCGCGAGCAGGTCGTCGGCGTCCTGGCGGAGATCCTCGCCGCCACCACGAGGGCCGCGCGCGCATGAGCGCCGGGCGGGGGTGGCTGAGGGCGGCCGGATGCGTTGCGGGCGCCCTCGGCGCGCTGTGGGCCGCGGCCCCGGCGGCCCCGGCGGCCCCGGCGGTCACGGCCGGCTCGTTGCGCGCGGTCGCCTCCGCCGCGCCCTGGCGCGTCACGCTGACCGATGCCCGCGGCCGC
>JAICJK010000050.1 GCA_025928415.1 Solirubrobacteraceae bacterium
CCAGCGCCTGCACGAGGTCGTCGACCAGGGCGGTGCACGACGGCGGCCGCTCGCCGGGCTCGGCGGCCATCCCGCGGCGGATCATCGCTGCGGCGGGCGGCGCCAGCGCGGCGCCGTCGTCCCCGTCGCCGGCGGCCGGGCGGCGGCCGGTGAGCAGCTCGTGGGCGACGACCGCCAGGGCGTAGCGGTCGCTGGCCGGCGTGGCCGGGGCGCCGACGCGCTGCTCGGGGGACAGGTAGGCCATGGTGCCGACGACGATCCCCGGCTGGGTGACCGACGCCGCCCACGCCGCGGTGGCGATGCCGAAGTCGCCGACGGCGACCCGGTCGGCCTCGTCGAGGAGCAGGTTGCCGGGCTTGACGTCGCGGTGCACGACGCCCTCGGCGTGGGCCGCGTCGAGCGCCGCGGCGGCGCCCTGGAGCCAGCGCAGCGCGGTCTCCCGGTCGATCGCCCCGCGGCTGATGCGCTCGGCGACCGTCCCGCCGCGGTAGAGCGCCATCACCAGGTAGGCGTGGCCGTCGCGCTCCCCGGCGTCGAACACCGTGACCACGTTCGGGTGATGCGACAGGCGCGCCGCCGCCCGCGCCTCGCGGGTGAAGCGCTCGCGCGCGTCGTCGTCGCCCGCGAGCGGGCCCGCGAGCACCTTCACGGCGACATGACGGTCCAGGAGGTCGTCCCTGGCCTCCCACACGCTGGCCATCCCGCCGTCGGCGAGATGCTCGAGCACGTCGTAGCGCTCGGGCAGCCCGATGCTGGCCTCGGCGGCGTCCATTCGGGTCAAAGCTTCCCACGCAGGTCGGCCGCTACACTCCCCGGCCTCATGGCAAAGGTCTGTCACAGCTGCGGGAAGGGCCCCGCCTTCGGCAACAGCCGCAGCCACTCGATGGTCGCGACCAAGCGCCGCTTCAACCCGAACCTGCAGAAGGTGCGGATCATGGACGGCAAGACGCCGGTTCGCGCGTACGTCTGCACCCGCTGCCTGAAGGCCGGCAAGGTCACCAAGGCCGTCTAGCGGCGGGCCGCCCGTCCCGGACCCCGCCGACCCGCCGTGCGCGACCCGAGCCTCGTCCGGTTCCGCGCCGTCGTCGAGGGCGCGCTGGCGCACCTCGAGTCGCGCCGCCAGGAGATCAACGACCTGAACGTCTTCCCGGTCGCCGACGGCGACACGGGGGACAACATGGCGCTCACGCTGCGCGCGGTGCTCGCCGAGCTGGACCGCCTGGGCACGCTGGACCGCCCGATCGACGAGATCGGCCGCGAGGAGATCGTCGGCTCCGTGGCCCGCGCGGCCCTGCTCGGGGCGCGCGGCAACTCGGGCGTCATCCTCTCCCAGCTCATCCGCGGCGCCGCGGAGGAGCTCGTCTCCCGCCCCGGCGAGCTCGTCGACCCGGTCCTGCTCGGCGCCTCGATGGCGCGGGCGGCCCAGCGCGCCTACGACTCGGTGCGCGACCCCGCCGAGGGCACGATGCTCACGGTCATGCGCGAGATGGCCGCGCGCGTCGCCTCCGAGCTCGCGCACATGCCCGACGTCCGGCTCGGCGGCGAGGTCGACGCCGACGTGCAGAGCGCGCTGCTCGCCGACGTGCTCGAGCGGGCCCTGGAGGCCGGCGAGGCGTCGGTGCGGCGGGGGCCGGAGCTGCTCGGCGTGCTGCGGGACGCCGGCGTGGTGGACGCGGGCGGCCACGCGGTGACGATCATCTTCGCGGGCGTGATCGCCGCCCTGCGCGGCACGGCGCCGCCGGAGATCGAGCGCTTCGCGCCCGCCGTGCGCTCCAGCGTGCGCCAGCACGCGTCCTCCACGTACCGCTACTGCACGAACTTCGCGGTGACGGGGACCGACCTGGACGCCCATCGCCACGCCGCCGAGCTCGAGGCGCTCGGCGACTCCGTCCTCGTGGTGGGCGACCGCGCGACGCTGAAGATCCACGTCCATACCGACGACCCCGAGGCCGCCACCGGCCTCTTCGCCGGACTGGGCGAGGTGTCGCGCCTGGACGTCGCCGACATGCACGCGCAGGTCACCGAGCGCGAGGCGCGCCTGACGACGGTCGCGCCGGCCACCCAGCGCTGCGGCGTCGTCGCGGTGACCACGGGCGCGGGCGTCCGCGGGCTGTTCGAGTCGCTCGGGACCCACGCGCTCGACGGCGGCCCGACGCTGAACCCGTCGACCTACGAGCTGCTGGCGGGCATCCACGACGTCCCCGCCGAGGAGGTCGTGGTGCTCCCGAACTCGGCGAACGTGATCATGGCCGCCGAGCGCGCGGCCGAGCTGTCGGAGAAGCTCGTGCGCGTCGTCCCGACGACCTCGCTGCAGGCCGGGCTGGCCGCCGCGGTCGCCTTCCTGGCCGACCGCGACGCCGCGGCCAACGCCGCCGCGATGCAGGACGCGCTGGCCGCGATCCGGACGGGCGCGGTCGCGCGCGCCGCGCGGAAGGACGCGCATGGCCGCTGGCTGGTGGGGGACGCCGTGGGCTTCGTCGACGACGAGCTCGTCGCCTGGGGGGACCCGCGCGCCGCGCTGGCCGGCGTCCTGGGCTCGCTGGCCGGCGGCGCCGAGCTCATCACCTGCATCGCCGGCGACGGCGCGCCGCTGGCCGAGGACGAGGTCCGCGGCCTGCTCGACGGCGACGTGGAGCTCGAGTGGTCCGACGGCGGGCCCGCGAGCTACTGGTGGCTGCTGTCCGCGGAGTAGCCGACCGGTCCACGGGCGATCATCGCGCGGTGCCGGCGGGCGATCATCGCGTGGTGCCCACGGGCTTCGCCACGAGCGACGAGCTCGACCGCGACGCGCTGCGCGACGCGCCGGTGCGCTGGCCGCACCCGGAGCAGCTCGAGCGGCCGCTGGCCTGGGGCGTCGCGTCGCTGGCCGAGGCCGCGCACGGCCTCGGGCTCGACACCGTGGGCGACCTGCTCGCCCATCTGCCACGCGACACCGGCGAGGGGCGCACGATCGGCGACCTGCAGCCCGACGACGTCGCGACGGTCGTCGTCGAGGTCCGCTCGATCACCTCGCGGCCGGTGCGGCGCCGGGGGATGAAGCCGCTGGTCGAGGCGGTCGTCGCCGATCCGACCGGCGTCATGAAGGCCACGTTCTTCAACCAGCCGTGGCTCGCGCGCCAGTACGGCCCGGGGACGCGGCTGATGCTGGCCGGCAAGTACCAGGGCCGCAACGCCTTCCGCGTCAGCACGCACGCCCGGACCGACGCCGCGACGGCGGGCCCCGCCGAGCTCGCGGCCGTCGCCCAGTACCCGGCGACCAAGGGCATCAGCTCCACGCAGATCCTGGCGATGGTGCGCGAGCACCGCGCGGCCGCCGCCGACGTCGTCGAGACGCTGCCCGCGGCGCTGCGGGTCGCCGAGCGGCTGCCCGACCGCGCCGGCGCGATCCTCGCCGCCCACGGGCTGGCCGAGGGTGCCCCCGGCCCGGAGGAGCACGAGGCGGGCCGGCGCCGGCTGGCCTTCGAGGAGCTGCTGCTCGACCAGGTCGTGCAGCTGCGCCTGCGCGCCGAGCACCGGGCCGCGGAGGCCGCGACGCCGCTGTCCGGCCCGGCGGTCGTGTCCGCGCGGTGGCGCGCCGAGCAGCTCCCGTTCGCGCCGACCGGCGACCAGGAGCGCGCGATGGCCGAGCTGGACGCGGCCCTGGCCCGCGAGCGGCCGATGCAGCGCCTGCTGATGGGCGAGGTCGGGTCGGGCAAGACGGTCGTGGCGCTGCACGCGATGCTGCGGGCGGTCGACCACGGGCTGCAGGCCGCGCTGATGGCCCCGACCGAGACCCTGGCCGAGCAGCACTTCGCCACGCTGCAGGCGTTGACGCCGGGCGACCTGACGCCGATGGCGCTGCTCACCGGCTCGACGCCCGCCGGGCGCCGCCGCGAGCTGCTCGCGCGCCTGGCCGGCGGCGAGCTCGCCCTGCTCGTCGGGACCCACGCCGTGATCGAGGACCCGGTGGTCTTCCGCCACCTCGCGGTCGCCGTCGTCGACGAGCAGCACCGCTTCGGGGTGCGCCAGCGCGCCGCGCTGGACGCCAAGGCGCCGGCGGGGCTGGTCCCGCACGTGCTGCACATGACCGCGACGCCGATCCCGCGGACGCTGCGCCTGGCGAGCTTCGGCGCGCTGGACGTCACGACGCTGCGCGAGCTGCCGCGCGGCCGGCAGCCGATCGCCACGCACGTCGTCAGCGGCGAGCGCGAGCGGGCCCGGGCCTACGAGCGCATCCGCGAGGAGCTGCGCGCCGGGCACCAGGCGTTCGTGGTCTGCCCGCTGGTCGCCGAGTCCGAGGCGCTGCAGGCGCGCGCCGCCACGGCCGAGTACGAGCGCCTGCGCGCCGGCGAGCTCGCGGACTTCCGGGTGGAGCTGATCCACGGGCGGCTGAGCGCGCGCGACAAGGCGGCGGCGATGGAGGCCTTCGCGGCGGGGGACGCCGACGTGCTCGTCGCCACGACGGTGATCGAGGTCGGCATCGACGTCCCCAACGCGACGGTCATCGTCGTCGAGGACGCCGAGCGCTACGGCATCTCCCAGCTCCATCAGCTCCGCGGCCGGGTCGGGCGCGGCGAGCACGCCTCGCTGTGCCTGCTGTTCGGCCCCAAGGAGTCGGCGCGGCTGAAGGCGCTGGCCGAGCACACCGACGGCTTCCGGCTGGCCGAGATCGACCTCGAGCTGCGCGGCGAGGGCGAGCTCACGGGCACCCGCCAGTCCGGGCTGGCGCGCTTTCACTTCGCGCGGCTGCCCGACGACGCCGAGCTGCTCGAGCGCGCGCACGCGCGCGCGCAGGCGCTGCTGGCCGCCGACCCAAGCCTCGAGCGCCCGGAGCACGCCCTGCTCGCCGACGCCCTGGCGGCGCTCGAGGCGGCGCCGGTCGCGGCGTGAGGGTCATCGCCGGGCGCTTCGGCGGCCGCGTGCTGTCGGCCCCGTCCGGGCGCGCGACGCGCCCCACCGGCGACCGCGTGCGCGAGGCGGTCTTCTCGATGCTCGGGCCGCTCGACGGCACGGTCCTGGACCTCTACGCGGGCACCGGCGCGCTGGGGATCGAGGCGCTCTCGCGCGGCGCGCGGCGCGCGGTGTTCGTCGAGCGCGACCCCCGCGCGGTGACCGCGCTGCGCGGCAACCTCGCCGCGCTCGGCCTCGGCGGCGACGAGGCCGAGGTGCGTCCCGTGGAGGCGCGCGGCGCCCTGCGCAACGCGCTCGCGCGCGCCGAGGCATACGATCTCGTCTTCCTCGACCCCCCGTACCGGCTCGCCGCCGGCCTGGGGGACGAGCTCGGCGGGGCGCTGGCCGGCCTGCTGGCGCCCGGGGCGCGCGTCGTGTGCGAGAGCGACCGCCGGACGCCGCTGGCCCTCGAGCTGCCGCGCACCCATCACCGCCGCTACGGCGACACCGTCATCTCCATCCACACCGCATGAACCCGCCCACGCGCCCGTCCATCGCCATCTGCCCCGGTTCCTACGACCCGATCACGCACGGCCACCTGGACGTCATCACAAGGGCCTCGGAGATCTTCGACGACGTCATCGTCGCCGTCGTGAACCTGTCCACGCGCAAGAACAAGCCGCTGTTCGGCATCGAGGAGCGGATGGCCTTCATCGCCGACGCGACGCGCGAGCTGCCGAACGTCCGCGCCGAGCCGTTCGACGTGCTCGTCGTCGACTACGCCCGGCGCCACGGCGCCAGCACGATCGTCAAGGGCTTGCGCGCGATCTCGGACTTCGAGTACGAGTTCGAGATGAACCAGCTCAACCGGCATCAGGCGCCGGACATCGACACGCTCTACCTCATGGCCAGCCCCAAGTACTCTTTCATCAGCTCCAGCGGTGTCAAGGAGCTGGCCACCTTCGGGGGGGACGTCGAGGAGTACGTCTCCGCCACGGTGGCCAGGCGGTTGAAGGAAGAGCTGGCGAGGTAGCGAACTGAAGGGTTGCCCATGGACGTCCTGGTCCTGATCGACAAGCTGGACGACCTCGTCCACAACGCCAAGCCCGTCCCGCTGACGGACCAGGTGCGCGTGGACAAGGAGGAGATCTACGACATCCTCGACCAGATGCGGGCGACGATCCCCGAGGAGATCAAGCAGGCCCGCTGGATCGTCAAGGAGCGCCAGGAGATGCTCGCCGAGGCCAAGCGCGAGGCGGAGCGGATCGTCAAGGAGGCGCGCGAGAAGCAGGACCAGCTGATCTCCGACGAGGAGGTCACCAAGCAGGCCGAGCGCGCGGCCGAGGACATCATCGAGGACGCCCGGGCCCGCGAGCGGGAGATCCGCCTCGGCGCCGAGGACTACGCCGACGAGATCCTCAACACGCTCGAGGTCAACCTCACGAAGTTCATCGCGGCCGTGCAGCGCGGGCGCGAACGCCTGCAGGGCAAGGACGAGCCGGCCGAAGTGGCCTAGTAGCCGTCGCGGACCACGTCCGCGAGCTCCTGGCCGTCGGCCAGGCGCTGGAGCTGCGCGCGCAGGTGGGCGAAGCCGCGCCGGACGTAGCCGCGGGTGCTGCCGGCGACGTGCGGGGTGATCAGCAGCCCGGGCGCGTCCCACAGCGGGTCGCCGGCGGGCAGCGGCTCGGGGTCGACGACGTCGAGCGCCGCCCGCAGCCGGCCGCTGCGCAGCTCGGCCAGCAGCGCCTCCTGGTCGACCACGGGTCCGCGGCCGGCGTTGACGAGCAGCGCGCCGTCGCGCATCCGGGCGAGCAGGGTTGCGTCGAACAGCCCGCGGGTCGCGGCGGTCAGGGGGACGAGGACCACGACCACGTCGGCGGCGGGCAGCAGCTCGGGCAGCTCCTCGGTCGCGTGCGTGCCGGGGCGGGCGCGCCGGGCGACGCGGACGACCTCGGCGCCGAACGGCGCCAGCCGCGCCTCCACCGCCGCGCCGATCGCCCCGTGGCCGGCGATCAGCACGATGGCGCCCTGGAGGTTGGCGAGGTCGGCGCCGCCGTCCCCCCAGCGGTGCGCGCGCTGGGCGACCACCCAGCGCGACAGCTCCTTGAGGTCGGCCAGGATCGCCGCGAGCACCCACTCGGCGACCGATGCGGCGTGGACCACCGAGGCGCTCGCGACGGTCACGCCCGGCGGGACGTAGGGCAGCAGCCAGTCGACCCCGGCGCTGAAGGTCTGCAGGATGCGCAGCGACCCGGCGCCGGCCAGCGCCTCGGCGAGGCGGCCGTGGTCGAGGAAGTCGGGGACGAGCAGCTCGGCGGCGCCGAGCTCCGGCACGCTGCCCGGGGCGTAGGCCGCCACCTCGAAGCCCGCCGGGAGGGGGTCGAGCGCGGCGCGGTCGGCGACGTCGGGGACCATGACGAGCATCGCGCGCATCATGACGGGCGCCATCATGGGGGCATGCTCGAGGTGCTCGACGTGGACGTCACGACGCTCGCCGTGGACGCGATCGCCAACGCGGCGAACACCGAGCTGCTGCACGGCGGCGGCGTGGCGCTCGCCATCGAGCGGGCGGGCGGCGAGGTCGTGCGGCGCCAGAGCCGCGAGCGCGCGCCGATCGGGCTCGGCGAGGCGGTCGACACCGACGCGGGCGCGATGCCGAGCCGCTGGGTGATCCACGCGGCGACGATGGAGCTCGGCGGGCCGACGAGCGCGGACGTGATCCGGCGCGCGACGGCCGCGACGCTCGCCAGGGCCGACGCCCTGGGGGCCCGGAGCCTCGCGCTGGTCGCCTTCGGCGCCGGCGTCGGCGGCTTCCCGCTCGACGAGGTCGCCCGCATCGAGGTCGGCGAGGTGCGCCGCCACCTGGGCGCCGGCGGCAGCGGCCTGCAGCGCGTCGTCTTCGCGGTGCGCGGCGAGGCGGCGCGGCGGGCCTTCGAGGCGGCGGTGGCCGCGTGAGCGGCGCGGCCGAGCTGCCCGGCCCCACGCGGCCGGACAAGATCTCGATCTGGCCCGTCGAGGAGGACCGCTTCGGGATCGACGTGCTCTACACCGGCGCGGTCGGGTTCAAGCGCGCCGACCAGGTGCAGCGCCAGCTCGAGGGCGCGGGCGTGGCGGCGCTCCTGCGCCAGGAGGGCGAGCGCGGCTGGGTCGTGCGCTTCGGGCCCGTCGTTCGTGAGGACATGCTAACGGTGCTGAACGGGTTCGTGTGGTAGGGACAGCGACATCGCTGCGCGGCACGGGGAGCTGGCATGGGACGGCCCTGGGGGATCGGGACGGGCAGGCGCGGCGCGGGCGCCGCGATCGGGCTCGCGCTGGCCGCGCTGGCGGTCGGCTGCGCCGCGCAGACCGACCCGGCCGCGGTGTCCGGGCCGACCGCCGCGCGGCTGAACGCCCATGGGCACACCGACGTGTCCGCCGGGCACTACGAGTTCCAGTACGCGCCGGATGCGGCGCTGCTGGGCACCGGCGACCAGTTCGTGACGCCGACGCGGGGCCCGATTCCCGCCCATACGCCGGCCTCGGGCGACGCGGCGATCGCGGAGAACGTGGCGGCCCTGCGGCCCGCGACGACGTACAGCTACCGGGTCTGCGGCGGCGACGCGGCGATCCATCCGGACGTGTGCGGCGCGACGCTCACGTTCACGACCCCCGCCGGCCAGGCGGCGGTCGACTTCGCGCCGAGCAACCCGGCGCTGCTTTCCGGCACCCCGGACGTGACGGGCTACGCCCTCGCCCCGGTGGTGGGGGACTTCGACCGCGACGGGAACCTCGACGTGGCCGTGCTCGGCCACGGGGAAGGCAGCGGCGCGCCGGCCGGCCCGCTGCTGCTGCTGCGCGGCGACGGCCGCGGCGGCTTCGCGGCGCCGGAGAGCCTCGGGCTGCCCGCGGGGATGGATCAGGCGACGGCGCTGGCGGGCGGGGACTTCGACCACGACGGGCGCCGCGACCTCGCGATCGCCGGCGGCACCTCCTCGGGCGGCGTGGTCCAGATCCTGCGCGGCGACGGCAGCGGCGGCTTCACCGCCGGCCCGCCCACCACGGTCTCGGCAGCCCCCTATCCGTCCGCCCTCGAGCTCGTCGCGGCCGACCTGAATCGCGACGGCAAGCTGGATCTGGTCGCCGCGGCCGGCGGGCGCCTGCTCGTGCTGCTTGGCGACGGAGCCGGCGGGCTCGGCGCCCCCCGGGACGTCGGCCTCGCCTCCGAGTTCCACAAGCCAGTGGTGAGCGACCTCGACCACGACGGCATCCCGGACCTCGTGGCCGACGGCTTCCGCCCGGGCGTCGACGACACCAGCTCGGGCGGGGGGCCGTGGGTCGGGGTCCTACTCGGAGACGGGAGCGGCGGCTTCGGCGCGCCGCTGCTGCTCGCGGGCGGGAACCCCGATCATGGTCTCGTGGGGGGTGGTCTCGCGGTGGGGGACGTCAACCGGGACGGCAACCGGGACGTCGTCGTGCCTGGCGCGCTGTGGCTCGGCGACGGCGCGGGCGGCTTCGCGGCGTCGCGCGCGATCCCGAACTCCCCCGACAGCGCCGTCGTGCTCTCCGACGTCAACGGCGACGGGCGGCTCGACCTCGCCGGCGGCATGACGTCCTACGGCGCCTACGGCTTGGGGCTGGAGATGCGCATCCGGGTGCTGCTCGGAAACGGGGACGGCAGCTTCCGGACGCCCAACGACTTCGGGTGCGGAACGGCGCGCGGCTGCCAGCTCCCAGGCGGCTACACGGAGATCCTCGCCTCGGACCTGTTCCGCGACGGGCGCCCCTCGCTGCTCGGCGTCGGCACGACGGTCACCGACACGAGCGGCGACGGCGTGGTGACCGTCGAGCGGAACACAACAGGCGGATAGCGGCGCGCGGCATGGCATGCGCTGAGCGGATCGCGACGGGCAGGCGCCGCGCGGGCGCCGTCGCGATCGGGCTCGCGCTCGCCGCGCTCGCGGCCGGCTGCGCCGCGCAGACCGACCCGGCGACGGTCTCCGGGCCGACCTCCGCACGCCTGAACGCGCACGGCCAGACCGACACGTCGGCGGCGCACTACGAGTTCCAGTACGCCACCGAGGCGGGGCTGCTCGGCACCGCCGACGGCTTCGCGACGCCCACGCGCGGGCCGATCCCGCCGCACACGCCGAACCTCCCGTTCTCGGAGCGCGTCACGGCGCTGCGGCCGGGCACGACC
>JAICJK010000430.1 GCA_025928415.1 Solirubrobacteraceae bacterium
GGGCCCGCAAGGCCCGCGAGGCCAGGGCGCGCGCCCGGTCGCGGAGCGCGGCCCACGACGCCTCGGCGCACCGCGCCGCTCCGATCAGCGCCCGCGCCGCCGTCGTCACCCGCGTCGCGTGACCCCGGCGGGCGGCGCCGTCGCGCTCGCGCCCTGGGTGCTGCAGCGCCCCGGCCCGCTCAAGCCCGGGCTCCCGTGGACGACCACCGGGACGGTCACCATGCTGACACCATCGGCCGCCCACGATCCGTTCTCGCCCGACGCCGCCGTGCTCGCGCGGCTCGACGACGCGATCGCCGCGCTCGGCGACCTGCCGGTCCTCGACCGGACGATCATCCGGGTGCGCCAGCTCGCCGAGGACCCGGAGGCCACGACCCACGAGCTCGTCGCCACGCTCGAGTCCGACCCCGCCCTGGCCGCCAACGTGCTGCGCTTCGCGAACTCCGCGCACTGCGCCGTCGCCGTCCGGGCCTCGACCCTGCGCCAGGCGGTCACCCTGATCGGGCGCTCCAACGTCGGGCGGCTGGCCCTGGAGGCCGCGGTCTGCCGCTTCTTCGAGCGGGCCCCTGGCAACGGCCGCGCGTCGCGCGGCGCGCTGCACGTCCACGCGAGCCAGGTCGCCGCCTGCGCGATGACGCTCGCCAGGCGCTGCGGGGCCGACGCCCAGGCCGCCCATCTCGGCGGGCTGCTCCACGACCTCGGCAAGCTCGTCCTGCCGCTCGCCTTCGGGGAGGAGGCCCTCGACGCGCTTGCGCTCGAGCACCCGGCCGGGGCCGCCCGCGTGCAGGCCGAGCGCGCGCGCCTCGGCGCCGACCACGCGCAGGCCGGCGCGCGCTTCGCCGAGCGCGCCGACCTCGACGACGCCGTCCGCGTCGTCATCGCCGCCCACCACGGCGGCCCCGACGGGACCTGGACGCCCACGCCGGAGGCCGCCTGCGTCCAGGCCGCCGACTGCGCCGTGCGCCTCGCCGCGGGCGCGGACGCCGAGACCGGCCTGCTCGAGGCCGCCCTGGCCCGCCTCGGCCTCGACCTGGCCGTGCTCGACGAGGTCGTCGGGGAGCTGCTCCCGGGCGCCGGATCCGAGCGGTCGCGCGGCACCCTGGCCGATCGCGTCGCGTCGCTCGAGCGCGAGTCGCGCGACGACGAGCTGACGGGGGTGCTGACGCGCCGCCACTGGACGGCCGAGATCCGCGGGCGCCTGGCCGGCGGCGAGACCGGCTCGGTGCTGATCTGCGACGTCGACCACTTCAAGACCGTCAACGACGATCACGGGCACCTGACCGGGGACCTCGTCCTGACCGAGGTCGCGCGGGTCCTCCAGCGCCACGGGCTGGCCGGGCGCCTCGGCGGCGACGAGTTCGTCCTCTACACCGCCGAGACCGGCGACGCCGCGCTGCGCGTCGCGGAGGCGATCCTGCGCGAGATCCGGGTGAGCTTCGGCGACGCCCCGGAGCCGAGCCTGCGGGTGGCGGTGTCGATCGGGCTGGCCTGCGCGCCCGGCCCGGCCTCGGATCTCAGCGCGCTGATGCGCAGCGCCGACGACGCCCTGTACGACGCCAAGCGCGCCGGCCGCGGGCGCGTCGCCACGGCCGCGTATCCCGGGCCCGCGTAGCGCGGTCTGCGCTCCCCCGGTCGGGGGAGGCGCGATCCACCTCACGGCCCTGCTGCCGGAGGATCCTGCCGGCCGCGGGGCGCGCCGACCATGACCTCGACCGGACCGCCTGCGCAGGGTGCCCGTCGCCCCCTGCGCGGTCCGGTCGGAAGTTGAGGAGAGCCGTGCGACCCGGGCGCCGGCCGTCGTTCCCCCCGTCTGGGACGGCCGGCCGCTCGGGTCCTCGCCTCCCGCCGCGGGCCCCGCTCGCGCCGTATGCGGCCGCTAGCGTGCACGCCCATGAGCCCCTTCGACGACCCCGCGGTCCTCGACCGCTTCGCCGACGTGGTCGTCGGCTTCGGCGCCAACGTCCAGCCCGGCCAGATCGTCGCCGTGAGCTCGGAGAACGGCAAGGAGCCGCTGACGCGCGCCATCGCCGCGAGCGCGTACCGCCACGGGGCGCGGTTCGTCGACGTCACCTACTTCGACCTGCACGTCAAGAAGGCGCGGCTCGAGCACGCGGCGGAGGACACGCTGGACTTCGTTCCCTCGTGGTACGGCGAGCGGATGCTCGAGATCGGCCGCCAGCGGGGCGCGCGGATCGGGCTGACGGGCCCGGTGCACCCCGGACTGCTCGACGACGTCGATCCGCAGCGGGCGGGCAAGGACCACCTGCCGCAGCTCAAGGAGAGCACGCGCGTGGTCAACGACCGGACGGTCAACTGGTCGCTCGTGCCGTGCCCGACGCGCAACTGGGCGCGCCTCGTCTTCCCCGACCTCGAGCCGGATGCCGCGTGGGCGCGCCTGGGGGAGCAGGTCTTCCACATCTGCCGGCTCGACGAGCCCGACCCGGTCGCCGCGTGGGGCGAGCGCGCCGCCACGCTCATCCAGGCCGCCGACGCGCTCAACGGCCGCCGGTTCGACGCGGTGCGCTTCCGCGGCGACGGCACCGACCTGCGGGTCGGGCTGCTGCCCGGCTCGCACTGGATGTGCGCCGACTTCCAGACGGTGGACGGCGTGCGCCACATGCCCAACCTCCCGAGCGAGGAGGTGTTCACGGCGCCCGACCCGGAGCGGGTCGACGGAGTCGTGCGCGCGACCAAGCCGCTGCTCGTCGGCGGGTCGATCGTGCGCGGCCTCGAGGTCGAGTTCGCGGGCGGCCGCGCCGTCCGGATCGACGCCGAGACCGGGGCCGACGTCCTGCGCGCCTACGCCGCCCGCGACGACGGCGCCACGCGGCTGGGGGAGGTCGCGCTGGTGGACGGCGCGGGGCGCATCGGCGCGCTGGACACCGTCTTCTTCGACACGCTGCTCGACGAGAACGCCGCGAGCCACATCGCGCTCGGGCAGGCCTACGAGTTCACGGCGTCCGAGGCCGACCGCGAGCGCCTCAACCGCTCCGCGATCCACATCGACTTCATGATCGGCGGCCCGGACGTCGACGTGGACGGGCTGGAGGCCGGCGGCGCCGCGGTGCCGGTGCTGCGCCAGGGCGCCTGGCAGGTCTGAGGCCGTCCCC
>JAICJK010000336.1 GCA_025928415.1 Solirubrobacteraceae bacterium
CAGGCGCCTGCGGGCGCCCAGCGGCGAGAATTGCCGCGTGGGCGACCTGCAGATCGTCATCGCCGCGCTGTTCGTGTCGGCCGCGGGCCTGAACGCGCTGGCCAACTGGCTCAACGTGCCGTACCCGATCCCGCTGGTGGCCGGCGGGATCGTCCTGGCGCTGGTGCCGGGGGTCCCGGACATCCAGCTCGACCCCGAGCTCGTGCTCCTCGTCTTCCTGCCGCCCCTGCTGTACTCCTCCGCGGTCTTCGCCGACCTGCGTGCCCTGCGCGTGGATGCCCGGGTCATCTCGCTGTCGGCGATCGGGCTGGTGCTGGCGACGGCGGCGGCGGTCGGCGTCATCGGGCACGAGCTGCTCGGGCTGCCGTGGGCGATGGCCTTCGCGCTCGGCGCGATCGTCTCGCCGACGGACCCCGCGGCGGCGACGGCGATCATGCGGCGGGTCGGCGCGCCGCGGCGGATGGTCAACATCCTGGAGGGCGAGAGCCTGTTCAACGACGCCACCGCGCTGGTCGCGTACAAGGTCGCGGTGGCGGCGGCGGTCGGCCAGAGCGTCTCGGTCGGGCACACCGCGCTCGAGTTCTTCGGCGAGGCGGGCGGCGGGATCGCGATCGGGCTGGCGGTCGGCTGGGTGATCGGCGAGGTCCGCCGGCGCATCAGCGACCTCAACACCGAGCTGACGATCTCGCTGTTCAGCGCCTACGGCGCGTTCATCCCGGCGGACCAGGTCGGCGCCTCGGGCGTGCTGGCCGTGGTCACCTGCGGCGTGTACCTGGGGTTCCGCGCGCCCGAGATCGCCTCGCCGGAGAGCCGGATGCAGGCCGACGGGCTGTGGTCGATCCTCGCCTTCCTGCTCAACGCGGCCCTGTTCGTCCTGATCGGCCTGCAGCTGCCGGCGATCGTCGACGGGCTGAGAGGCCGTCCGGCCGGCCAGGTGATCGGCTACGCGGCGGCGGTCTGCGCGGCGGTGGTCGCGGTGCGCTTCGTGTGGAACTTCCTCGTCACCTTCGTCATCAGGGCGATCGACCGGCGGCCGTCACAACGCGCGCGCCGGGCCGGCTGGCGCATCCGGGTCATCAGCAGCTGGTCGGGGATGCGCGGCGCCGTCTCGCTGGCGGCGGCGCTGGCGCTGCCGCTGCACACCGATGCGGGCGCGCCGCTTCCGGGGCGCGCGCTGATCCTGTTCATCACCTTCGCGCTGATCCTGGTCACGGTGTTGGGGCAGGGGCTCACGCTGCCGGTGCTGATCCGCCGCCTCGGCGTCGTCGACGACGGCACCGAGGAGGAGCGCGAGGAGGTCCGCGCCCGGCTGGTCATCGCGCGCGCGGCGCTGGATCGGATCGCCGAGCTCGAGGCCGAGGAGTGGACGCGCGACGGCACCATCGAGCGGGCCCGCAGGCTGTACGAGTTCCGCCAGCGGCGCTTCAAGATCCGGGCGGGCAAGATCGAGGACGCCGACGGGCTGGAGGAGGGCTCGCTGCTCTACCAGCGCATGATGCACGAGATCTTCAGCGCCCAGCGGCGCTCGCTGACCGGGCTGCGCAACAGCCGCGTGATCTCGAGCGAGGTGATGCGCCGGGTCGAGCGCGAGCTCGACCTGGAGGAGTCGCGGCTCGAGGTCTGACCCCGAGCCCGAGCCCCTCAGACCATCGCGGGCGCGGTGTCGAAGGCCTGGCGGCTCATGGCCCAGGCCAGCTGGCTCGCGAGGCCCTCCTCGAGGTCGACCCGCGCCTCCCAGCCCGCGTCGGCGAGCAGGCGCGAGCTGTCGGAGGCGGTGCGCTTGACGTCGCCGGCGGCGACCGAGCCGAAGCGGACGTCGAGCTTGATCCCGGTGATCTCCTCGCACAGGGAGATGATCTCCCGCAGGGAGGTCTCGCTGCCGCCGCCGATGTTGTAGGCGCCCGAGGTGTCGCCCTCCATGATCGTGATCGTGGCGCTCACGGCGTCCTCGACGTAGGTGACGTCGCGGGACTGCTCGCCGCTGCCGTAGACCTCGAAGCTGCCGCCGTTGGTCAGCGCCTCGGCGATCCGCTGGATCGCCATGTCCGGCCGCTGGCGCGGGCCGTAGACGGTGAAGTAGCGCAGCGCGATCGCGTCGAGGCCCTTGTTGAACTTGAACGCCTGGGCGAGATGCTCGCAGCACAGCTTCGTCACGCCGTAGGGCGAGCGCGGCTGCGGCGGCGTGGTCTCGAGGGTCGGGTAGGCCTCGGCGTCGCCGTAGATCGAGGAGGAGGACGCGTAGACGACGCGGACGCCTGCGCCGGACGCGGCGTCGAACAGGCGCTGCGTGGCGAGCAAATTGTCGTGCACGTAGTGCTGGAAGGTCGAGCCCCAGCTCCCGCGGACGCCGGGCTGGGCGGCGAGGTGGAAGACGCCGTCGACGCCGGACAGCAGCCCGGCGAGCGGCGCGTCGATCAGGTCGGCCTCGAGGAACGAGAACCCGGGGCGCTGGAGCAGCGGGTTCAGGTTGGCCTGCTTGAGCCGGCGGGGGTAGTAGTCGGTGAAGGCGTCGATGCCGATGACGGCGTCGCCGCGGTCCAGCAGGGCCCCCGACAGGTGGGAGCCGATGAAGCCCGCGCATCCGGTCACCACGTAGGTGCTGATGGCAGCGCGCCCCGGGTTGATGACGGCGGATGGCGGAAGGAAGGTGTGGGGCGCGGACATGAGAGTGATCCTACGTTGAAGTGACCTGGTCTTTGATCGAATCTTGGCTGGTCGAAAGGACAGAATCGGCCCTGGATACAGGGCTTCTCTGTCCTCGACGCGGCCGGGCGGCGGCTACTTGACGTCGTCGAAGGTGTGACCGACGGGCTGCTTCTTCTGCGGAGCGGGCGCGGTCTTCTTGGGCGCCGGCGCCACGGTCTGGTGCTGGGGCTGCACCGGCTGGCGGACCGGGGCCTGCTGCACCGGCTGGCGGACCGGGGTCTGCACCGTCGGCGACGGGGTCGGCGCGGGCGTCGGCTGCACCGGGGCCGGCGGGGAGACGCTCTTGGCCTGGTGGCGGTGCGAGGCCGCCCGGCGGGCGGCTGCGCGCTGCGCGCTTCTGCGGGCCGCGGCCTTCTTGGCCGCCGCACGCTGCGCGCTCCTGCGAGCCGCGGCCTTCTTGGCCGCCGCAGCCTTCGCCTCCGCCGCCTTCTTGGCGGCCGCCTTCTTGTTCGCGGCCGCGAGCTCGGCCTTGCTCACGTCGGGCGTCGTGCTCGTGATGACCGCGGCGGTGGGGGCGGCCTTGACCGGCTCGGCGGCTGTCGGCTCGCGCGGCCCGCGGTGCAGGCCGAAGGCGACCACGCCTCCGAGGAGGACGCCGATCGCCAGGCCGGGGATGGTGTTGCGCGGGTTCATTTCGGCAGCGGGCACTTCCGGGGACGGGTGGACCCGCTCGCAGGCAGGCACGCGTCGAGGCGGGCGGGCGCCTTGTTGACGCGGATGCGGAAGCGCGTGTACTTGCCGATGACGCCCTTGCGTGTGATGTAGACCCGCAGGGTCGCGCCCTTGCGCAGCGCCTTCGGGAACTTCGTGAAGCGCACGCTCCGCTTGCCCTTGGGCACCTTCTTGGTCTCGGTCTTGTGCTTGGGGCAGCCATGGCCCGCGCACTTCAGCTTCACGGTCGATCCGGACCGCGCGGACACCGAGATGAACGAGAGCTTGACGCTCGTCTTGAAGAACACGCCGCGGATCCGGACCTTCGGGAACGGCGACATGAGGCGGGCGGTCTTGGCCTTCTTGCCGCCGGGGTTCGAGTTGTTGGCGATATTCGTGACGCTGCCAGGGCCGTCGCCATTGCCCGGCGCAGCGCCAGGGGCCGCGGTCACATTGATGACCTTCTGCGCGATCGCCGACACACCG
>JAICJK010000597.1 GCA_025928415.1 Solirubrobacteraceae bacterium
CGATCGCCGCGCGGACGGCGAGCACCGACCCCGCGGCGACCAGCAGCACGATCGCCGCCCCGAGCGCGACCCGGCGCCGCCGTCGGGATGACGCGCCGGACCCGACGGGCCCGGCCGCTGCTCCGAGTCGAGCGGCTTCCCCGAGTCCAGCGGCTTCCCCCATGGGTCGACCGGCCTCGGGCGGCGGACCTGCGGGCACCGCCGGGCTCGGTGCCGGCGCCGTCGCCCGCTTTCCGCCCCCGTCCCTGATCCGATCGGCCAGCGCCACCGTTTCGGCGCTCGGCGTCGCCTCGAACTCGCTCGCGAGCCGCCGGGCCGCCGCCTCGTACAGCCGAAGCGCGCCGCCGGTGTCGCCGCTCAGGTCGAGCAGCGTCATCGCGCGCCGGAGCCAGCCCTCGTCGCCGGGAGCGAGCTCGCACGCGCGCGCGGCCCACCGCGCGGCGGCCGGCCGCTTTCCCGCCCGCTCCTCCCGCTCCACCAGCTCGGCGACCGCGCGCATGACCAGCGCGGCCGCCCCCCGTCGCTCGCGCGACAGCCACTCCTCGAACGCCTCGCCGGCGTTCGGGACGTGCACGCCCGCCAGCAGCTCGCCGCGGGCCAGGTCCAGCGCTTCCTCGTATCGGCCGCCGGCGACGGCGTCGCGCAGCCGGGTGACGTCTGAGGTGAGCCGCGCCGGGTCGATCGCCACGGCCTCGTCGCCGCGGGTCACGATGACCCCGTCGCCCAGTGCTTCGCGAAGGTGGTAGAGCGTGTTCCGGAGGGCGCGCCGGGCGGCGAACTGGTCCATCTCGGGCCAGAACATGGCCGCGAGGCTGTCGCGCTGGTGGTATCCCCGCCCGCCGGCGATCGCGAGATAGGCCAGGACGGCGAACCGCTTCGGCTGCGCCGGAAGGGACTCGAGCTCCCGCCCGTCCGCGTCGCGGACGGCGTGAAGCCCGAGCAGGCTGAGCTCGATCATGAGCGATCCGAATGTAGGTCGCGCTCCGTCGCCCGGCAACAAACGGCGGGACGACAGCGGAGAGACGCGCGTCGGCGATGTTGCTCCCGCGAATCGTGCTCCACCCCTGCCGGCTCGAGGGCAACATGAAGCTCCCGCTCGCTTTGGCCGTCCTGCTCCTGCCGCCGTTGGCCGGGTGCGGCGGCGACCCCGCCGACTCCCTCCTCAAGGCAGTGGCGGACCGCACCCACGATCCCTGCGCCCTCGTCTCGGCGGCGGAGGCCGAGCCGTACGTCGGCGCCCTGGCCGTGCCTCCCTATCGCGCGAGCGACGGGGCTCCCGACGTCGCCGGCGACCAGTGCGTCTACCGCGGCCGGGACGGCCGGCAGGTGAGCCTGAACCCGAGCTGGAGCGGCGGCGGGATCGTGGGTCGAACGCTGCAGGCCCCGGGCAAGATCGCGGGGGTGCTGGCGAAAGGTGCACCCGGCCTCGACAGCCTGACCAACATGGTGATGAAGCACGAAGCCGGGCCCTGGGACCAGGCCACCTGGATTCCGAGCGGCTCGGTGTTCGCCACGAAAGGGGAGACCGAAGTACAGGTCGACGTGAGCGGCGCTAGCGGCAGGGAGGGCGACGCCCTTGCCCTCGCCCGGATCGCCATGCCCCGGTTCGCCCATCCGCTCGACTACGATGGCGCGAAGGCGGTGGCCGCGGTCCCCAAGCCGCGGGCCCATCCCGCCCACGCGTGCGATCTGGTGCCGCGGCCGGTGGTCGAGGCGGCGATCGGCTCGCTCGACGGGCCGCCGGCCTCCGACGCGCCGGAGAGCTCGTGCACCGGGCGGGTGCACACGCCCGAGGGCGAGCGCACCTACGCGGCCGAGTTCGTGTGGCAGGGTGGCGCGAAGAACTACGGGATGCTGGTCCACGGCATGTCCACCGTCACGGGCATGATGGGCCTCGACTCGGC
>JAICJK010000630.1 GCA_025928415.1 Solirubrobacteraceae bacterium
CAGGACCGCCCCGCCGATCGTCCGCGAGCCCGCGAGCGCGCGGCGCAGGCCGGCGACGGCGGCGAGGGCGGCGGCGAGCAGGGCGCCGAGGGCGGCGAAGGGGCGCATGCGCGCACGACATCATGACCGCCGGGCGGCGCGGGGGCGCTCAGAGCAGCTCGACGACGACCTGCGTCCCCGCGGCCAGCTCGCCCTCGCCGGCGGGCACGATCGCCAGCCCGCCCGCCCCCAGCATCGAGCTGAGCCGGTGGGAGCCCTGCGGCCCGGTGGGCGTCGCGCGCGACCCGTCGAGCGTGACGCGGACGAGCTCGTCGCGCCCGGGGGTCCGCGGCATCGCCTGGGTGAGCTCGGCGCGGATGCGCCGGGCGTGGGGCTCGGCGCCCTGCAGCGCCAGCAGCGCGGGCCGCGCGAACAGCAGGAAGGTGACCATCGCGCTGACGGGGTTGCCCGGCAGGCCGAAGACCAGCACGCCGTCGCGGGTGCCGAACCACGTCGGCTTGCCGGGGCGCAGCGCCACGCGCCAGAAGACCTCCTCGACGCCCGCGGCGTCGAGGGCGGGCTTGACGTGGTCGTGCGGCCCGACCGACACGCCGCCGGTGAGCACGACGACGTCGGCGCGCTCCAGCGCGCGCCCGATCGCCTCGCGCGTCGGGCGCAGGGCGTCGCCGGCGTGCGCCCGCCGCACGTCCCGCGCGCCGGCGCGGCGCGCCAGCGCGGCGACCGTGACGGCGTTCGAGTCGTGCAGCCGGCCCGGGCCGAGCGGGAGGCCGGGCTCCTGGAGCTCGTCGCCGGTGGAGATGACCTCCACGCGCGGGCGCCCGCCGCAGACCACGCTCGCGGCGCCGGCACTGACCGCCGCCCCGAGCTCCGCGGGGCCCAGGCGCGTGCCCGCGCGCACGAGGACCTCGCCGGCGGGGACGTCGTCGCCGGCGGGGCGGACGTTCTGCCCCGCAGCCACCTCGGCGTCGAGCTCGACGGTCCCGTCGGGGTGCTCGCGGGTGCGCTCGACCATGATCACGGCCTCCGCGCCCGCGGGCAGCATGGCGCCGGTGGAGATCCGGATCGCCTGCTCGCCGTCGAGCGCCACGCTCGCCGGATGGCCCGCGCGCGACTCGCCGACGATCGGCAGCCGGCGCCCGGCGGCGCCGGGCGGCACCGCGAAGCCGTCCATCGCCGAGTTCGCGAACGGCGGCACGGCTCCGGCCGCCACCACGTCGGCGCAGAGCACGCGATCGAGGGCGTCGGTGACCGGCACGGGGGTCGGCGGGAGGGGCCGGACGGCGGCCAGGACGCGGGCGCGCGCCTCGTCGATGCTCAGCATCCGGGCATTCTCGCGGGCGGACGGCATCGTCCAATCGTCCAGATTTCCGCAAAGAGCGGAAAGTCCTGAGCAAGATGTCCACCGCGGCTGGTATCCACCGAGGCGATGAACCCTGGCCGGCCACCGTCCCACCGCCGTCCGAGGCCGGTGGCCGACGCCCCTGCCGCCGATCCCGTGCTGGTCGCGAAGGGCTGGCTGCTGGAGCTGCTGGCCGCCGCGCCGCTCGAGGCGGTGGCCTCCGTGCCCACGGCCGACCTCGCGCGCGAGGCGCCCGGCCTGTGCGCGGCGGTGCTCGAGGCCGTCGGGTCCGACGTCGCGCTCGACCGCCTGTCGCCCGGGGGGGACCGGGCGGCGCTGGCGGCCCGGGCGGGGGCGCTCGCG
>JAICJK010000085.1 GCA_025928415.1 Solirubrobacteraceae bacterium
CGGCGAGGACGTGCGGGCGCCCCTGCGGCCGCTGACGGCCGGCGAGCGCGCCGGGCTCGAGCAGGCGATCGACAGCCCCGGCACGCCGATCGCCCTGGGCCTGGCGGCCGCCGCCGTCCGGTAGCGCCCGGGCGGGCCGGCCGCCCGGCGTCACGGCGCGGCCGCCCGGCGTCACGGCGCGGCCGCCTCGCACGGGACCACCGCGATGCCCTCCGCGTCGAGGCGCTCGCGCACCGTCCGGGCGATCTCGACGCTGTTGGGGGCGTCGCCGTGGATGCACGCGGTCGGCGCGCCGACGTCGAGCCGGCTGCCGTCGCGCGCGTCGATCGTGCCGTCGCGGACCAGGCGCACCGCGCGCTCGGCCACCCGCGCCGGGTCCCACGCCGTCTTGACCCGCTCGATCATGAGCCGGCCGTCGGGCTCGTAGTCGAGGTCGACGAACGCCTCGTGCACGAGCGGCACCCCGTGGGCCTCCACGGCCTGCGCCGTGCTGCGGTTGAGCAGGAGCAGGGGAAGGCCGGGGCGCACCTCGGCGATGGCCTGCGCCACCGCGCCGGCGAGGGCCGGGTCGGCCGAGCACATGGCGTACAGCGCCCCGTGGGGCTTGACGTGGCGCAGCTCGGCGCCCGCCGCGGTGACGAAGGCCGACAGCGCCCCGATCTGGAAGGCGCAGTAGTCGCGGACCTCCTCGGGCGAGACCGCCATCTGCCGGCGCCCGAACCCCCACAGGTCGGGCAGCCCGACGTGGGCGCCGATGCCCACGCCGTGCTCGACGGCATGGCCGACGGTCTCGCGCATCGTGGCCGGGTCGCCGGCGTGGAAGCCGCAGGCGATGTTCACCGAGGAGACGAACGGCATCATCGCGGCGTCCTCGCCCAGCCGCCAGCGGCCGAAGCTCTCGCCCATGTCGACGTTGAGGTCCAGCCGGTCCGGCGCGCTCACGACGCCACCGCCCCGATCTGGGCGTCGAGCGCGCGGTCGAGCTCGACGGCCCGCTCGAGGGTCACCGGCACGAAACGGATCCGGTCGGTCCCCGGCCGGATCTGGCCGAGCTTCCAGATCGCCGCGTGCACGACGGTGGCGACGACGACGAACCCGCCCGACGTCGGCCCGTCGGGGCCGAGGATCACCGCGGTGTCCCCGTTCATGTTGATGCCGCCGGGCGGGTAGCCGTCGTCGAGGATGTTCGACGGGTGGCCGCCGGCGATGCCGCCGCCGGAGCGCGCCCACGCGAGCTGGAAGGGCTCCAGGCGCAGCCCGACGCGGTTGGAGTTCGCGTCGACCTTCCACGGCCGCGAGCACAGCAGCTCGACGTCGGCCGCGGTGAGGAAGTCGGGGTCGGCCTGCGGGCCGATCATGACCTCGACGTCCCAGTCGCCGGCGTACGCCGGCGCCGCGTCGAACCGCCGGCCGCCGCCGCCGCCCGCGCCGCCGGTCGCCCCGGCCGCGAGGGCCAGCCGGTCGCCCTTCTTCAGCGCGCGGCCCTCCAGGCCGCCGAGCCCGGCCAGCGTGTGCGTCGCGCGGGACCCGAAGATCTCCGGCACGTCCACGCCGCCCGCGAAGGCCAGGTAGGCGCGGAAGCCCGGCCCCTTGGACATCCGCAGCCGCAGCTCGTCGCCCGCGGCGACCGCCACGCTCTCCCACAGCGGCAGCGGCTCCCCGTTGAGCGTCGCCGGCATCGGCGTGCCGCACAGGGCGATCACCGTGTCCGCGCCGAACCGCGCGCGCAGGCCGCCGAGGGTCACCTCGAGGCCGGCGGCGCCGGCGGGGTTGCCGACCAGCGCGTTGGCCACGCGGAACGCGAAGTGGTCCATCGGGCCGGCCTGCGACACGCCGTCGGCCAGCCGGCCCAGCCGGCCGGGGTAGTCCTGGACGGTGCTCTGCACGCCGCCCTCGATGATCTCGATCGCCTGGTCGCTCATGGGACCGGCACCTCCTCGGCCGCCGCCTCGCGGCGCCGGCGGCGCTCGTCGGCCTCGGGGCGGACCTCCTCGCAGTGCTCCAGCCACTGCTCGACGTCGAACGGGTCCTCGTCGATCCGGTAGTCGTAGCGGTCGGCGCGCACGTCGGCGAAGGCCTGGTCGAGCTCGGCCTCCTCGACGCGGTGGAAGCGCACGCGGTCGCCGGGCTTGATGAGGATCGGGTCGGGCCGGAAGGCCGCGTTGCTGCCCGCCAGGTCGTAGATCGGGACGGTCCGCCCGAAGAGCTGGTAGCCGCCCGGCGACTCGACGGGGTAGATGGCCACGCACGGGCCGCCGAGCCCGACCGCGCCCTCGGCGGTCCAGGTCCGCGTCGGGTTGTACTTCGGCGCGAACAGCGCGTAGCGCGGGTCCAGCGGGTACATGAACGGCAAGCCGGGGAAGAAGCCGGTGAAGGCGTTCCACCAGTCGGTCGACAGGACCTCGTCGTAGAGCGCCTCGCGGTCCGGCAGGCCGTTGTAGGCGACCATGTAGTCGATGTTCGTGCCGTCGGCGACGTTCGGCGCGTCGCCGCGGACCGCGCGCGCGTAGCGCTCCACGGCCTCGCGCGAGCGGGCGTCGTCGAAGGCGATCGGCAGGTGGATGACCCGGCTGGGGAGCGAGAGCTCCGACCCCGCCGGCACCGCGTCCTCGATGTCGTTCAGCTCGGCGATCAGCCGCGCGGGGGCCAGGCGGGCCGGGTCGTAGCGGATCAGGTTCGAGCGGAACCCGGGGCCGGTGTCGACGAGGCCGTCGAGCCCGCGGTCGTGCAGGATGCCGTCGACGGTCAGCACCCGGAAGTTCAGCTCGAGGTCGAAGTCCATCTCGCCGTACTCGACGAGCAGGAACTGGTCGCCGGCGTGGCGGAAGGTCACCTTCGGCCCGCCGTCGGAGGCCTCGCGCAGCGCGGCGATCGGGGAGTCGTGACCCGAGGCGGTCATGCGCCCGCCGGGTCGTCGATCAGGAACATCGTGGTCGGCCCGCCGGCGAGGTTGCGCCCGCGGTGCGCCACGCCGGACGGCAGCAGGAAGGCGTCGCCGGTGCGCAGCACGAGCTTGTCGCGCCCGTCGCCGAACTCGTACTCGATCTCGCCGTCGTGGACCAGGCCGCGATGCCCGTCCTCGCACCACTCCGCGCGCGCGGCGTCCGCGGCGTACTCGACCATCGCCCACCGCGAGCTGTCCACGGTCGACGCGCGGTCGCGGATGCCCGCGACGTCGTCCTCCCAGGCCAGATCGCCGAACCGCACAGCCACTGGCTCACTCATGCCGTCACCCCGTGATGTAGATCGTCTTGGTGTCGGTGAAGAAGTCCACCGCGGACTTGCCCTGCTCGCGGGAGTGCGAGCTCGACCGCTTCATCCCGCCGAACGGGGCCTGCGGCTCGGCGCCCGCGGTCTCGGAGTTGACGTGGACCACGCCGACCTCGGCCTCGCGGGCGAAGGCCAGCGCCGCGGCGAGGTCGCGCGTGATCAGCGACGCCGACAGCCCGAACTCCACGGAGTTCGCGATCCGCAGCGCCTCGTCGAGGTCACCGGCCGTCATCAGGCCCAGCACGGGCCCGAAGATCTCCTCCTGGCCGATCCGGGAGTCGGGGCCCACGCCGCCGTAGACGGTCGGCTCGACGAACCAGCCGTCGCCGTCGGCGGGGCCGCCGCCCGCCAGCAGCTCGTGGCCCTCGCCGCGCGCGACGTCCAGGTACTCCAGGACGCGGTCGCGCTGGCGCTCGGAGACCAGCGGGCCGACGTTCGTGCGCTCGGCGGCGCCGTCCCCGACGCGCAGCTCCCGCGCCGCGGCGACCACGCGCTCGGTGAAGGCGTCCGCGATCGACGGGTGGACGATCGCGCGGCTGGTCGCCGTGCACTTCTGGCCGGTCGACCACATCGCGCCGCGCATCGTGAGGTCGACCGCCAGGTCGAGGTCGGCGTCGGGCAGCACGATCACCGGGTTCTTGCCCCCGAGCTCGAGCTGCACCTTGACGCCGCGCGGCACGGCGGCGGCCTGGATCGCGCGCCCCACCGGATTGGATCCGGTGAACGAGATGGCGTCGGCCTCGGCGTGGGAGGTGAGCGCGTCGCCGATCTGGCCGGGCATCCCGGTGAGCAGGTTCAGCACGCCGGCCGGCAGCCCCGCCTCGCCGAGCGCCTCGGCGAGCCGGATGGCGCACAGCGGCGTCAGGTCGGACGGCTTGAACACGACGGTGTTGCCGTAGGCCAGCGCCGGGGCGATCTTCCACGCCGGGATCGCGATCGGGAAGTTCCACGGCGTGATGACGCAGACGACGCCGAGCGGCTCGCGGGCCGTGTAGAGCAGGGTCCGCTCGGCGGCGCTGGGCAGCACGTCGCCCATCGGCTGCGCGCACTCGCCCGCGAAGAACCGCAGGATCGCGGCCGCGCGGCCGGCCTCGCCGCGCGCCTCGGCCAGCGTCTTGCCCTCCTCGGCCGTGAGCTCCGCGGCGATCGCGTCGGCCCGCTCGGCGAGCAGCGCGGCGGCCCGGTAGAGGATCTCGCCGCGGGCGATCGGCGAGGTCCTGCGCCAGCCCGGCGCCGCCGCGCGTGCGGCGGCGTACGCCTCGTCGACGTCGGCGGGCGTCGCCAGCGCGTGGGTGCTGATCACCTCCCCCGGAGCGGCCGGGTTGCGGTTCTCCAGCGCACCGTCGCCGTCGCGCCAGCGGCCGTCGATGAACAGGCCGAATGAGGTTCCGTTGCGGGTCACAGCGCCGATAGCCTATGGCGCGCCCGCGATTGGATCCAGTCCGGCCCGCGCCGCATGGTCAGCGCTCGCGCAGCGGGAGGGCGATCGGGCGGATCGGGCTCCCGGTGGCGCCGCGGATCTTCAGGCAGGCCCCCACGAACGCGAACTCGTGGACCCCCTCGCCGGCCAGCTCCTCGAGGTCGGCGAGCTCCATGATCGGGATCCCCGCCTCGGCGAGCAGGTAGGTGTGGACCGGCTGCCAGCTCTCCGGGTCGCCGGACGGGTGCCGCTCCAGGCCGATGTTGTCGGCGCCGATCAGCATCGCCCCGCTGCGCGCCAGGAACTCGGCGCCGGCGACGTCCAGCCCCGGCTCGTCGGGGATGTAGGCCTCGGGGTCGGGCCAGACGCTCATGCGGCCGGTCCGGACGAGCACGACGTCGCCGGCGCGCAGCTGCGTGCCCTGGCGGGCCAGCGCGTGGCGCAGGTCGTCCGGCCCGATCGCGTGGCTGTCGGGCAGCATCGCGACGCCGTGCAGGCCGGCGACGTCGATCATCACGCCGCGCGCGACGATCGGGGGATGGCGGTCGGCGCCGGCGACCCGCCAGTGGCGGGCGCCGAGGTGCTCGGCCTCGGTGAACCCGTTCCACACGGTCCCGTCGTAGCCGATGTGGTTCAGCGCGTCGACGTGGGTGCCGGTGTGGGTGTACATCAGGATCGAGTCGCCCGAGCGCGAGACGATGCGGTTCTGCGCCTCGCCGAGGCCCATCGCGTCGTCGTTGACCCCGCCGCTCGGCGTCGCCGACATCCAGATCTGGAACGGCGGGTCCCCGCCCGCCGTGAAGCTCGGCATCCCGATGAAGTAGTCGGTCGCCAGGTCGAAGACGCGGCCCGCGTCGACCTGCCCCATGACGCGCTCGGCGGCCTGCGCGGTGGCGAGGTTGAGCATCCCGATCTCGTCGGCCGGGCCGAACGGGCTGGCGGTGGGGCGGTGACGCTCGGCCAGCAGGGCAGCGATGGGGTCGCCGTCTGCGCCGGGGGGCGGGGGAGCGCACATGAGCGCGACCCTACATGCGCCGCGGCCTCGAACGGTCGTCAGATAGGCTCGCCGCGTCCAACGACCGTAGGAGAGGGATGTCCACCACGAACCAGACGCTCGAGGCGAGGATCCAGCGCCTCGAGGACATCGAGGCCATCAACCGCCTGAAGATGACCTACGCGAAGCTGTGCGACGAGGGCTACGACGCGGACGGCATCGTGGCGCTCTTCGCCGAGGACGACGTGAGCTGGGTCAGCGACGTCTTCGGCACGCACATCGGCCGCGACGGCATCCACGCGTGGTTCGCCGACGTCGACGAGGAGATCCGCTGGGCGCTGCACCTGATGATCAACCCGGTCGTCGAGGTCGCCGACGACGGGCAGACGGCGACCGGCAGCTTCTACCTGCTCGAGCTGGCGACGATGTCCGCGCCGGAGGGCGACCCGGACGCGGTGATCATGACCGGCAAGTACAAAGACGACTTCGTCAAGGTCGACGGCGAGTGGCGCTTCAAGCGGATCGAGGTCAACTTCGAGCAGGTCTCGAACCTCGACCAGGGCTGGGTGCGCCAGCAGTTCCGCCAGCGGGAGCACTGAGCGATGTCCGCCCGCCTGCAGCGCGAGGGGCTGCGCGAGCTGTCGCAGCCCTGGGGCTTCGCGCTCGACGATGCCGAGGCCGAGCAGCTCGGCGCGGTGGCCGACGACCTGCTGACGCTGCTCGACGACCTCGACGACGCGCAGGCGCCCGCGCACGCGGTGCTGGACGCGGTGCGCGAGGCGGGCGAGCGACCGCCGGCCGGCGAGGACCCGTTCAACGCGATCGTCCGGCGCTGCCGCGTCCGCGCGACGGAGCCGGGGTCCGCGCTGGCCGGCATGCGCCTGGCGCTCAAGGACTCGATGGCGATCGCCGGCATCCCGCTGACCCTCGGGTCGGCGGTGATGGACGGCTTCGTCCCCGACGCCGACGCGGTCGTCGTCGAGCGCGTCCTCCGCGCGGGGGCCGAGATCGTGGCGATCACCAACATGGACGACTTCGCGTTCTCCGGCGGCGGCGACTCGAGCGCCTACGGCTTCACCCGCAACCCCTTCGACCGGTCGCGCACGGCGGCCGGGTCGTCGGGCGGGTCGGCGGCGGCGCTGTACTACGACGGCATCGACGCGGCGCTGGGCACCGACCAGGGCGGCTCGATCCGCGCGCCCGCCGCGTGGTGCGGGGTGCTGGGGCACAAGCCGACGCACGCCCTGGTGCCCTACACCGGCATCGCGGGCATCGACGCGACGTTCGACCACGTCGGGCCGATGACGCGCACCGTCGAGGACGCCGCGCGGCTGCTCGACGTGATCGCGGGGGCGGACCCGTCGGACCCGCGGCAGGCCGGCGGCGTGGCGGCGGAGGACTACGGCCGGGCGGTCGCGGACGCCCCGGACGACCTCGCGGGGCTGCGCGTGGGACTGGTGGCCGAGGCTCACGGCGACGCGGTCGGCGCGGAGCCCGCGGTCGCCGAGGCCATGCAGGGCGTGGCCGCGCGGCTGCGCGAGCTCGGCGCCGAGGTCCGCGACGTCTCGCTGCCCGAGCACGCCACCGCGGGCGCCGTCGCCTTCGCCGGCTTCATCGAGGGCATGACGGCGCTGCTGGGCGGCGGCGGCAACGGCTATCACTGGCGCGGCCGCTACGCGCCGGGCTTCGCCGACGCGCTCGCCCTCGCGCTGCGCGAGCGCGCGGACCGGCTCTCGCCGCAGATCAAGGTCACGCTCCTCGTCGGCGAGCACCTGCGCCGCACGCGGCGGGGGGCGGTCTACGCCCGGGCCCAGAACGCCCGGCCGGCGCTGGTCGCCGCCCACGACCGCCTGCTGGCCGAGGTGGACCTCCTGCTCATGCCGACGACGCCCGGGCTGCCGCACGTCCACGACCCCGACATGCCGCTGCACGACCGCCTCATGCGCGGCTGGGGGCTGCTCGCCAACACATCCCCGACCGACATGACGGGCCATCCGGCGCTCAGCATGCCGGCCGCCGAGGCGGACGGCCTGCCGGTCGGCGCGATGCTCGTCGGCCGCCACTTCGACGACGCCCGCATCCTCGCCGTCGCCCGGACCTACGAGCGCGCGTTCGGCTGGAGCCCAAGCACATCACCCACGCTGTAACCGACGACGCTGTAACCAACGATGATGCCTGCCACAGGTGGGAGTTCGCCCACCGGCGTCCGCGCCCTCGGCACGCCGGTCGGCAACTCCCGACCGACGGCGAAGCCGTCGGCAACTCCCGACCGACGGCGAAGCCGTCGGCGTCGGCCTGGATCCAAATGCGACACGCGGTGTCGTATCGACCGCATCCCAGCGGGCTTTTTGGCCCGTCGAGCGACACTCCGCGCCATTTCGGATCCCATCACCTTGACACGGGATCCAATTTGCCCGTAGCGTCCGCGACCGGAGAGATCGTGGCGACGCGCAAGCCCGCACAAGATCCTTCCTCCGTCTTCGGTCCCGGCTTCGGCCCGATCGACGGGGGCGAGGACGACAGCAGCTACGAGCCGC
>JAICJK010000324.1 GCA_025928415.1 Solirubrobacteraceae bacterium
CCCGGCCCGCACGCGGCGCGACCCGCCGCCCGCGCCCTACGCGCCGCCCGCGCCGCGCCCTACGCGCCGCCCGCCTGGCGCAGCAGCGCGCCCGTGGTCTGCTCGAGGATCTTGCGCCAGGCGCGCGTCGGCTCCTTCTCGGCGTCGAAGTGGCGGACGACCTTGCGCACCCGGTCGGCCGAGATCTCGATGCCGTGGCGCTGGGCGACCTCGCGCAGGTGCTCGTAGTCGGAGGCGAGCTTCAGGGTCACCGACTGGAAGCCGTGGCGCGCGATCTCCACCCGGCTGGTGAAGTTCATGATCGACGTCTGGAACATCAGCTCGTCGTCCGGCTCGGGCTCGATGAGGATGATGTCCACGCCGGGATACCGGTCCTCCCAGCGCTTGGCCATCTCGTGCAGGCGCTGGTGGGCGAGCAGCTTGAACGCCTGATAGCCGATCTGGGGCGCGCCCATGTCGCTGACGTGGCGGCGGGCCTTGGAGAAGTCGTTGATGTAGGGCACCAGCGGGTTGATGACCACGACGAGCTTGGCGCCCGCCTCGACCGCGATGTCGAGGTTCGTGGTGGAGACGATGCCGCCGTCGATGAGCTCGCGATCGTGGACGATGACCGGCGTGTAGACCATCGGCAGCGCGGTCGAGGCCCGCACCGCCGTCGAGATCGGGACGTCGTCCCACGACTCCGAGCCGAAGACGATCCGCTCGCACGTGTCGAGGTCGGTGGCCGTCAGGTAGAGCTCGCGCCCGAGCGCGCGGAAGTCGTCCGTCCGGTCCGGGTCGGAGAGGACCGCGCGGACGTACTGCTCGATGCCCGACCCCGAGTAGACGCCGCTCGGCAGGCCCTCGGCCAGGCCGAGGGCGAGGTCCATCAGGCTGACCTGGCCGAGCTGGGGCGCGAGGTCGCGCACGACCCGCGCGAGCTGCAGCGGGAGGCCGAGGCCCTTGCGCACGAACTCGCCGACGTTCGGGCGCAGGAGCTGGCCCAGGTCGATGTCGCGAAACGGCGTCGGGACCTGCTGGTTGACGACGCGCATCATCTCCTCGGGCGTGATGCCGTTGGCGACGAGCGCCGCGACGAACGAGCCCGCGGACGTGCCGACGTAGACGTCGAACTCGTTGACGGTCTGGTTGGTGGACAGCAGGTCCAGCGCGCGCAGCGCGCCGATCTCGTAGACGCCGCCGGTGAACCCCCCGCCGCCGAGCACGAGCGCGGTGCGCGAGGGCCGCGGGCGCCGGCGCCCCGCTCCGGTGCCCGAGCGGCGGGCCCGCTGCTCGGCGTGCGCGAGCTTGACGACCTTGCCCATCGCGCAAGGGTAGAGCCCTCGGCAAGCGGCGCGCGCGCCTGCGGGCCCGCCGGACGCCGGGGGCGACCGGCACGTGACGGCGGGGCCGCCCGCTAGCCTTGCGCGCCGATGCCCCCCGTCGCCCGCCTGGCCGGCATCGCCGTCGCGCTGTGCGTGTGGCTCGTCTGCGCCGCGCCCGCCTCGGCGCTCGACCTCTCGACGCTCAAGCGCGTGCTCGGCCGCGAGTCCGCGCGCCTGGGCACCGCCTCGGCGGGCTACGTCACGGACCTCACCGCCGATCGCGACCTCTACGCCGACGAGCCCGACCGGGCGCTCATCCCGGCCTCCAACGAGAAGCTGTACACCACCGCGGCCGCGCTGCTGCGCTTCGGCCCCTCGGCGACGCTGACGACGACCGTGCGGACCCGGTCCGCCACGCGCATCGACGACGACGGCGTGCTGCACGGCGACCTCTACCTCGTCGGCGCCGGGGACCCCAGCCTCGGCGACAGCGCCCTGCGGCGCCTGGCCGCACAGGTCGCCGGCCAGGGCATCAGGCGGCTCACCGGCACCGTCAAGGGCGACGAGTCGGTGTTCGACGCGCTGCGCGGCAGCGCCGACTCGCACTTCCGCCCCGACTACGACCTCGGCGGCTGGCTCGGCGGGCTGACGTGGGCGCACGGGCGTACCGGGCCCGGCGGCCCGGCGAAGGTGGCCGCGGCCCGCCTGCAGGCGCTGCTGCGGGCCCGCGGGATCCGCGCGGGCCGCCGCGCGGTGGCGGGCCGCCTGGCCCAGGCCCAGGCCGGGGGTGACGATGCCGCCGGGCAGGGCACGGTGCTGGCCGAGGTCCGCTCGCCGACGATGGCCCGGCTGATCGCGAGCACCAACCAGCCGTCGGACAACTTCTACGCCGAGACGCTGCTCAAGGCGCTCGGGGCGCGCTTCGGCGCCGCGGGGAGCACCGCCGCCGGCCTGGCGGTCGCCCGCTCGGCGCTGGCCCGGATCGGCGTCTCGCCGCGCATGGCCGACGGCTCCGGGCTCTCGCGTTCGGACCGCACGACCCCCCGCCAGGTCGTCACGCTGCTGCGCCAGATCCGCGACGGCGAGCTCGCCGCGGCGTTCGAGGCCTCGCTGTCGGTGCCGGGCAGCAGCGGGACGCTGCGCAGGCGGATGCGCGGCACGGCCGCGGCGGGGCGCTGCCCGGCGAAGACGGGGACGCTGCACGACGTGAGCGCCCTGTCGGGCTACTGCCACACCGCGGGCGGCGACCTGATCGCCTTCTCGTTCATCGAGAACCGGATCGACCCGGCGCGCGCCAAGCGCGCCGAGGACCGGATGGTCGCCGCGATCGCCCGCTACACCGGGCCCTGAGGCGCCCGCTCCCCGGCCAGCAGCGCCAGCAGCCCCGCCTCGTCGAGCACGGGGACGCCGAGGCGCTCGGCCTTGGCCAGCTTGGAGCCGGGCGAGTCGCCCGCCACGACGTAGTCGGTCTTCTTGGACACCGACGAGGTCACGCGCCCGCCCGCGCCGGTGATCCGCTCGGTCGCCTCCTCGCGCGTGAGGCCGGGCAGCGTCCCGGTGAGCACCAGGCTCCTGCCGCTGAGCACGCCGTCGCCGGGTGGCGGCCCCTCCTCCTCCAGCCGCAGGCCGATCGCGCGCAGGTCCTCGATCAGCTCGCGCATCAGCGGGTCGGCGAGCTGGGCGGCGATCGTCTCCGCCATCTTCGGGCCCACGCCGGGCGTCGCCTCGACCTGCTCGGGCGTGGCGGCCAGCAGCGCGTCGATCGACCGGAAGTGCTGGGCGAGGTTGCGCCCGGTCACGAAGCCGACCTCCTCGAGGCCGATCGCGAACAGCAGCCGCCCGAAGGGCCGGTCCTTGGACGCCTCGATGGCCGCCAGCAGGTTCGTGGCCGACACCTCGCCGTAGCCCTCGAGCTCCATCAGCTGCTCCTTGGTCAGCCGGTAGAAGTCCCCGGCCGTGCGCACCAGCCCGCGCGACTGCAGCGCCGCGACCTGCTTCTCGCCCAGCCCGTCGACGTCCATCGCCCCGCGCGAGACGAAGTGCTTGAGCAGCTGCCACTGGCGCTCGGGGCAGTTGCGGTTCGGGCACTTGGTGAAGACCGCGCCCTCGGGCTTGATCGTCGGCGTGTCGCAGAACGGGCAACGCGCGGGCGGCCGGGGGACCGGTGGCCGGTCGGGCCGCTCGGCCACGTGCGGCGCTGGGGAGAGCACCTGCGGGATGACATCGCCCGCGCGCAGGACGATGACCTCCTCGCCGGGACGGATGTCCTTGCGGACGAGGTCCTCCTCGTTGTGCAGCGTCGCGAGCTTCACGGTGACGCCGCCCACGTGCACGGGCTCCAGCGCGGCGAACGGGTGCAGGTCCCCGAACTTGCCGACGTTCCACATGACGTCGCGCAGCAGCGTGACCTTCGTGGTCGGCGGGAACTTCCAGGCGATCGCCCAGCGCGGGTCGCGCCCCACCACGCCCAGGCGCCGCTGCAGCTCGATCTGGTCGACCTTGACCACCACGCCGTCGATCTCGAAGTCCAGCGCGCCGCGGCGGTCCTGCCAGGCCAGGCACTGGCGGACGACCTCGTCCTCCTCCTCCAGGCGCACGATGTCG
>JAICJK010000337.1 GCA_025928415.1 Solirubrobacteraceae bacterium
GAAGCCCGCGGCTCAGCCGGCGGCAGCGCCGAGCGGTCAGCGCATCTTCGCGTCGCCGCCGATCCGCGCGATCAGCGCGCCGATGGCCAGCGTGTCGCCCTCGCCGGCGACGCGGTGCAGCGGCCCGTCGGCGTCGGCCTCGAAGGTCATCGTCGCCTTGTCGGTCTCGATCTCGGCGATCTCCTGCCCGCGGGCGACCTCGGCGCCGTCCTCGACGAGCCACTTGAGGATCGTGCCCTCCTCCATGGAGTCGGACAGGCGTGGCATCAGGATGTCGGTCATCGCGCCAAGCCTAGGCTGCGGAGCACCGCGCCGGCGATCCGGTCCTCGCCCGGCATCGCCGCCAGCTCCAGCACCTTGGCGTAGGGCAGCGGCACCTCGGCCATCCCGACCCGCTCGACGGGCGCGTCGAGGTCGTCGAAGCAGGCGTGCTGGATGCGCGCCGAGAGCTCCGCGGTCACGCCGTAGGAGGGCCAGCCCTCCTCCACGCAGACCGCGCGGTTCGTCTTGGCGACCGACGCCGCGACGGTCTCGACGTCCAGCGGGCGCAGGGAGCGCAGGTCGACGACCTCGGCCGACACGCCGTGGCGCTCGGCCAGCCCGGCCGCCGCGCGCAGCGCGCGCAGCGTCGCGAAGGAGTGCGCCACCAGCGTGACGTCGGTCCCCTCGCGCACGACGGCGGCGCGGCCGATCGGCGTGACGAAGTCGGGGTCGAGCGGGACCTCGCCCTTCTCCTTGTAGATCGGCAGGTTCTCCAGCACGAGCACGGGGTCGTCGTCGCGGATGGCCGCCTTCAGCAGGCCCTTGGCGTCGGCCGGGTTGGCCGGCGCGACGACCTTGAGGCCCGGCGTGCCGGCGAACCAGCCGTCGAAGGACTGCGAGTGCTGGGCGGTGAGCTGGTTGCCCGCGCCGTTCGGCGTCCGGATGACGAGCGGGCAGCGGACCTCGCCGCCGAACATCGCGCCGATCTTCGCGGCGTGGTTGATCACCTGGTCCATCGCGACCAGGATGAAGTTCAGCGTCATGATCTCGACGACCGGGCGCTCGCCGATCATCGCGGCGCCGACCCCGGCGCCGACGAAGCCCTCCTCGGAGATCGGCGTGTCCCGGACGCGGTCCTCGCCGAACTGGTCGAGCAGGCCCGCGGTCACCTTGTAGGCGCCGCCGAAGACGCCGATCTCCTCGCCCATGAGGAAGACGCGCTCGTCGCGGGCGAGCTCCTCCTGCAGCGCGAGGCGCAGCGCCTCGCGGTAGGTCATGACCTTGGTGCCCGTCGCGGCGTCGGTCGCGGTCGCTGTCGTGGCGCTCATGAGCCGAGCCCCGCGTCGAAGGTCAGGGCCTGTTCGCCGAACGCGCTGCCCGGGCGCATGCGGGCGAACTGCTCGGCGCTGCCGGCGGCGTGCATGCCGGTCGCAAGCTGGGCGACGTCCGGCTCCGGGGAGTCGAGCGCGAACTGCACCGCGGCCGCGACGCGCTCGTCCGCCTCGCGGTCGATCGCGTCGAAGTCCTCGTCGGACAGCCCCTCGGCCCGGAGCCGCTCGCGTACTCGGAACAGCGGGTCCTGGGCCTGATGTTCACGGACCTCGTCCTTGGTGCGGTAGGCCAGGCCGGCGTCGGCGACCGAGTGCCCGCGGAAGCGGTAGGTCATCGCCTCGAGCAGCGCGGGGCGGCGCTCCTCGCGGGCCTGCGTCAGCAGGCGGTCGGAGGCCTCGATGACCGCCTGCACGTCGTTGCCGTCCACCCGCTCGCCGTGCATGCGGTACGCGGCGGCGCGGCGGTACAGCTCGGGCTCGGCGGAGGCGCGCGCGACCGAGGTGCCCATGCCGTACTCGTTGTTGACCACCAGGAAGACGACCGGGAGGCCCCACAGCGAGGCGAGGTTCAGGGACTCGTGGAAGGCGCCCATGTTCACCGCGCCGTCGCCGAGCTCGACGAGCACGGCCTGCGGGCGGCGCTGGCGCACGAGGCCGAG
The DNA here is from genome assembly GCA_025928415.1 of Solirubrobacteraceae bacterium. GTDB lineage: Bacteria > Actinomycetota > Thermoleophilia > Solirubrobacterales > Solirubrobacteraceae > Paraconexibacter. Next base: position 1,973 of record JAICJK010000337.1, read on the forward strand.
CGCGAGGCCGGCCGCGACGGGGAGCTGGCCGGCGACGATCCCCCAGCCGCCGTAGTAGCCGTGGCCGACGTCGAGCAGGTGCATCGAGCCGCCGCGCCCGTGCGCGCAGCCGTCGCGGCGGCCGAACAGCTCGGCCATCACCGCCTCGGGCGACACGCCGCGGGCCAGGGCGAAGCCGTGGCTGCGGTAGCCGGTGACGAGCAGGTCATCGGGCTGGAGGGCGTGCATCGTCCCGACGGTCGTCGCCTCCTGCCCGGAGGACAGGTGGCAGTAGCCGCCGATGTGGTCGGCCTTGTACTGGCGCTCGGCCTCGGTCTCGAAGACGCGGCCGAGCACCATCTGCTCGTAGAGATGGCGCAGGGCGGAGGGTGCGGCCACGGCGGGCATGGCGGTCAGGACTCCTCGAAGTAGTGGGGGTGGGCGGCCTGGATGGCGGGAAGGCTGGACAGGACCATGCGGAGGTGGTGGCGCAGCGCGGCCTCGGCGGCGTCCGGGTCGCCCTGGGCGACGGCCGCGACGACGCTGCGGTGCTCGGCGACCATCTCGCCGAGGTACCCCGGCTCGGGCAGGCTCAGGCGGCGTACGCGGTCCAGGTGGCCGTTCGCGCGCCGGCTGAGGTCCCAGGCGATCGCGTGCCCGCTCAGCCCGCAGAGGGTCTTGTGCAGCGCGTCGTCGAGGCCGTCGAAGGCGGTGGCGTCGCGGTCGGCCTCGGCGTGCGACTGGGCGGCGAGGTTGGCCTGCAGGGCGGCGAGGTCACCGTCGCGCGCGCGGGTGGCGGCCAGGCGGATCGCGCTGCACTCCAGGGCCTCGCGGACGAAGTGGGCGTCGCCGACGGCCTGCGTGCTGATGAGCGTGACGAACGTGCCGAGCTGCGGGGCGATCGCGACCAGGCGCTCGTCGCGCAGGCGCACGAGCGCCTCGCGGATCGGCGTCCGGCTGACGCCCAGGCGCTCGCCGAGCTCGTTCTCCGACAGCCGCCGGCCGGGCTCGAGCTCGGCCGAGACGATCGCCTCGCGGAGCATCGCGTAGACCCGCTCGCGGGCCGAGCCGCCGGACGTCCGCTCGCTGAGGGGGATGCGTAGTTCCATGTCCGCGTACTAGGATACAAGTGCGGCACAGGGTGTCAAACACCTGTCCGCCGGCCCTGCCCGCGCCGCTGCCGCGGGCGCCCGGCCCTCAGCCCGACTCGTCCTCCCCGCGCCGCAGCACGAGCCGCGAGAGCACGACCTGCGAGCGGGTGCGGACCACGGCGCCGTCGCGCTGCAGGTCGATGATCAGGCGCTCGAGGTCCGCGTTGTCGCGCGTGCGCACGCGCGCGATCGCGTCCGCCTCGCCCGTGACGCTCCAGGCCTCGACGACCTCCGGGCGCGCGCGCAGCGAGGCCGCGACCTCGTCGAGCTGGATCGCCGGGCCGTAGAACAGCTCGACGAGGGCCTCGGTGGCGTAGCCCAGGCCGGCGTGGTCGATGACCGCGGTGAAGCCGCGCAGCGTGCCGTCGGCGCGCAGCCGGTCGATGCGCCGCTTGACCGCCGGCGCCGAGAGCGACACCCGGCGCGCGACGTCGTCGTAGGTCCGGCGGCCGTCGTCGGTCAGCAGTGCAAGGATCTGATGATCCGTCTCGTCCATGCGATGGATTCTTGCGCAGATCCGTCATGGATCGGCATTGATGTGGCACCAACGGCGCCATAGCCTTCCTCCATGCCTGCTTCACGACCGGTCGCTCTGGCGCGCGTGCTCTTCGACGAGGCGCACGGGGAGGCGTGGACGATCCGCCTCGCCGCCGCCCAGGCGCTGCAGCCCAGCCACCCCGAGGACTCCTCCTACGCCGACGCCGCCACGGCGCTGGCCGAGCGGGACTTCACGGTGGCC
>JAICJK010000104.1 GCA_025928415.1 Solirubrobacteraceae bacterium
CTCGTCGGCCGGGGTCAGGACCTCGGACTCGTCGATGTAGTCGACCTCGAGCGCCTCGAGCACCTGGGCCTCGGCGAAGTGGCCGATGCGCGCCTTGGCCATGACCGGGATCGTCACGGCCTCCTGGATGCCCTTGATCATCAGCGGGTCGCTCATCCGCGCCACGCCGCCGTCGCGGCGGATGTCGGCGGGGACGCGCTCGAGGGCCATGACGGCCGCGGCGCCCGCGTCCTCGGCGATCTTGGCCTGCTCGGCGTCGACGACGTCCATGATGACGCCGCCCTTGAGCATCTCGGCAAGCCCGGCCTTGACCCGGAACGTGGCTTCGTCGCGCATGCCGCAAAGTGTAGCTGCGCGGTCGGGATTGACCCTTGTCCGGCGCGGCCAAGCTCGCGCCGGAACCGGCGCCGTTGCGGCTACTTCAGGCGGAAGGCCTTGATGCGCTCCTGGTAGGAGGGCGCATCGCGGCTGTACACGCCGTAGGCCAGGGCCTGGATGATCGACAGCAGCGCGGTGTGCGAGCGCACGTAGGCCGGGCTGTTGGAGGAGTAGTAGAGGCGGATCTGCGCGAGCTTGGCGACCTCGGACAGCGTCGCGTCGGTCACCGCGACCGTGCGCGCCTTGCGGTGGCGGGCGAGCTTCATCGCGCGCACCACCAGCGGGTGCGGCCGCCCGGCGCTCAGGCCGATCACCAGCGTGCCCTCGTCGATGCGCCCGAGGCGGCTGAGCGCCTCCTGCGACGGGCTGGCGACGATCTCCGCGCGCAGGTCGAGCAGCATCAGCAGGTGGCGCAGGTAGCTGGCGAAGAAGGCCATCTGGTCGGTGCCGGCGATCAGCACGCGCTCCGCGGTCGCGATCGCCTCGACCGTCGCCTCGACGTCGCGGCGGGAGACCTTGCGGGCCGTCTCCTCGACGTTGACGTGATCGGAGGCCACGGCCGTCTCGAAGGGGTTCTGGTCCAGCGAGAACAGCGGCTCGGGCGACGCGGCGACGTGCCCGTTGGTCGTCCCGCCGGTGACGGTGTGGCGCCGCCGGTACTCCTCGCGGGCCGACCCCTGCAGCTCGGGGAAGCCCTCGAAGCCGAGCGCCTGCGAGAAGCGCACGACGGTCGAGCTCGAGGTGTTCGCGCGGCGCGCGAGCTCCTCGGCGGTCTGGAAGGCGACCTCGTCCAGGTGGTCGACGATGTACTGCGCCACGTCCTTCTGGGAGCGCGAGAACTCGTCGAACCGGGCCTGGATGTAGGCCGACAGCGATTGGTGGCCGTGGGCCTCGTGAGGGGCCGGGGCGTGTGGGGTCGGGACCGTCCGCTTCATGGGCGACCCCGTGATTCGACGCTGCAGGTCGCCGTTCCTCCCAGGCCCCCGCCGGGGCATCATCGGCACATGGTCATCCCGGAGGCGGAGACGCTGCTCGACGACCTGCGCGCGCGAGGGGTGAGCCCCCGCGTCCTCGCCGCGATCGCGGCCGTCCCGCGCGACCGCTTCGTCCCGCCGGGGCTGCGGGCGCGGGCGTGGGAGGACGGGCCGCTGCCGATCGGCGGCGGCCAGACGATCTCCCAGCCGCGCGTCGTGGCGCTGATGTGCGACGCGCTGGCCCTGACCGGAGACGAGCGCGTTTTGGACGTGGGGACCGGCTCGGGCTGGCACGCCGCGCTGCTGGCCCGCCTGGCCGCGCACGTCTGGACGGTGGAGCGCGACCCGGCGATCGCGCGGCAGGGCGCGGCGAACCTCTCCGCGGCGGGCGCGGGCAACGTCACCCCCGTCGTCGGGGACGGCGTCCGCGCCCTGGACGACGAGGCCGCCTTCGACGCGATCAACGTCGCCGCGGCGGGCGGCGAGCGCGACCTCGCCGAGCTGACGGCGCGGCTGGCCGACGGCGGGCGCCTGGTGGCCCCGGTGCGCGCGGGCCGCCATCAGCGCCTGGTCGTCGCCGAGCGCTGGGGCGACGACGTGCGCCGCCGCGACCTGGGCCGCGTCTCGTTCGTGCCGCTGCGGCGCTCGGCGGCAGGCTGAGCCCGCGGGTCGCGTCAGCCGCCCTGCTCGGGATCCTCGCGCTCGGAGGGGTCCACCTCGTCGGCCTCGCCGTAGAGATCGCGGTCCGGCGCGGCCTCCTCGTCGAAGTGCTCGGCGTCCCCGGTGATCTTCGCCGTGCCGTGCATGTCGCCGTGGCTGGCGTGCTCGATGAGCTCGTCCTCGGCCATCTCGAAGCCCTCGGACTCGCCGCCGCCGGCCTCGTAGACCGGCTCCATCGCCGGGTCGTCGTTCTCGTCGGATCGCATCCCCCGACCGTACCCGCGCTACGGTGCCGCGACCCTAGGAGTCTGTTGATGTTTCGCGCGGCGGGAAACGTCAACAGGCTCCTCGCGGGGCGGTAGCTCAGCGGTAGAGCAGCGGGCTCATAACCCGTCAGACCCAGGTTCGAACCCTGGCCGCCCCACTGGCCGCAAGCGCGTGGCGTCCCCGGCGGCTGCTCAGCGCAGCCAGATCACCTTGCGCCTCGTCCGCTCCACGCCGGCGTCGTCGCGGCCCGAGAGCACCAGCACGTAGCGCGTGGCCCGCAGCGGCACCGGCGCGGTCAGCGGCAGCGTGAGGCGCGCCACGCCCCAGTGGCCCACCGGGCCGGCGGCATCCACGGTGCCCATGAGCGGGCCGCGCTTGACGCCCAGGTGCAGCTCGGCGCGCAGGCCGGTCAGCGCGGGCCCGCGGTTGATGACCACGAAGGCGATCCGGCCGGTGCGGGTGGCCTCCGCGCTGCGCGCGAAACCGAGCACCCAGGCGGTGAGGTGGCCCGTGGCGACCGCCGGCAGGTCGTAGGAGACCTGCACCAGCGGCACGCCGGTGGTGTCGATCGCCTGCGCCCCGCCGGCCGGGACGAGGTTCGAGCCCCCGCCGCCACCGCCGCCGCCGTCCGCGAAGCCGCCGCCACCTCCGCCGCCGCCGAACAGCCCGGCGCCGCCGCCCCCACCGCCGCCGCCGGAAGCGGCGCTCGTGGGCGTGGCCGACAACTCCACGCCGTCGCCACCGCGACCACCCGAGCCCGCTGCACCGGCGTTCCCGCCGGGCGCGCAGTAGGGAGCTTCGATGCAGCCCCCCGCACCGCCGCTGCCGCCGCTGCCGGGCTCGCCCGCGGCGCCCCCACCGCCTCTGAACCCGCCACCGCCGCCGCCCGCGGCGCCGGCCGCTCCACCCGCTGCGCCGATGCGGTAGTCCCCTGAGAGCCACGACTGAGCGGCTCCGCCGGCGCCGCCACCGCCCGCCGCCACGAGCAGCCGGCTTCCGAGGTCGTCCGCCGCCGTCCGCACGTCGGATGCGCCGCCGCCCGCACCGCCGTCGGATCCGATGGCGCACACGCCGGGCGCAGGGGTGGCGGTGCAGAAGCTGCTGCCGGTGCCGCCCGCGCCGCCTCCGGAGCTCACGACCGCGTACAGCATCGAGCCCGGCGTCACGGCGAGGTCACCGCTGACGACCGCGCCATGACCACCGGCGGCTCCGCCTCCTTCGCCGCCCACCGCGCGGACGTGGACCGAGGAGACCCCGGCCGGGATGGCGACGGCGTTGGACCCCGCGCTGTAGCTGCAGCTCACGGTCTCGCCGGACTGCGTGCAGCCCGGCGGCGGGGCCGCTGCTGCCGCCGCCGGCAGCGCGGCGCCGGCTCCGGCCAGCAGTCCGGCGGCGATCAGCGCGCGCATCGGCAGCCCGCGTCGCCCGCGTCGGCCGCGGCGATCCGAACGATCTGGCCGTCGGTGGGCGAGCCGCCGTTGTTCGTCACGAACACGTCGCCCTTGCGCGACACCGTCAGGCCCGTGGGCTCCTGGAGCTGCCCGGCTGCCAGCTCGGTCCGCGTGCCGTCGCGGTCGATGCGGATCAGCTTGCCCGGCGAGGGCGGCCCCGCGAGGCCGGTCGTGTCGATCTGCAGCACGAACAGCGTGCCGTGGCGGCCGTAGGCCACGTCGACGACGTTCGTGAAGCCCGACTGCTCGACCTTCACGGTGTGGCCCGCCACCCGGAACACGTTCGCCGCGCCGACCGGGAACGGGAAGCCGGTCAGCTGACCGACGATGTCGTCGCCGTGCGACCCGCGGATGATGCCCGTGGGCACCGGCTGCACGGGGATCTTCGTGCCGGCCGGCAGCCCGAGCATCGGCGGGGCGAGCGCGAACGCGAACGGCAGGACGGTGACCGTGCGCACGCTGCCGTCCTTCGTCACGCGCAGCACGTCGTTGCCGCCCGCGTCGGTCACGAGCAGGCTGCGGCCCGTGGCGTCGACCGAGTACGGGTTGGAGTTGACGCCCTCGGCGCCCGGCTGCCCCTTGTCCGGGTCGTTGGCCGCCTCGTAGGCCGCCAGGTCGGCGACCTCGCTCACGTTGCCGCGCCTGTCGACGCGGAACACCTTGCCGAGCCCGGCGCCCCCGGCGCCGAGCGTCGCCCTGTCCGCGGGAGCGGCGCCCAGGCCGACCGTGAAGAAGCCGGTGGAGCCCTTGAACGAGATGTCCTGCGGGCCGGACGAGTCGGTCTGGGGGCTGTCGCCGGTCTGCACGGCCAGGGACGGCAGGCCGCTGACGAGCGGGCTCTTGGCGCCGGTGGCCGGGTCGACGCGGGTGATCGCGCCGGTGGCCCCGAGGCACTGCGAGCCGCCCTCGCCGGCGACGACGCACGGGCCCGCGCCGCCCTTGCCGGCCTCGGCGACGAACAGGTCGCCCCCTGGCCCGATGGTCAGGCCGCGCGGGTTGTCGAGCCCACTCGCGACGACCTGCGGCTGCGCCGCGGCCGTCGCGGCCCCCGAGCAGGCCAGCGCCGCCCCGGTCGCCAGCGAGATCGACAGGGCGCGGCGCGTGCGGCGCCGGGAGGGCACGGGGAACATGTCGCAGCTCCTTTGCGAGGGAAGGCCGGCCCCGACCCTACGCCCGGGCCCGGCAGGGGCGCAAGACCGTCGGCGGACCGCCTACTGCACCTTGGCGACCGCGCGCTCGAGCTCGCCGACCGACAGGGCGCCCTCGAAGCGCGACGAGACGACGCCGTGGCGGTCGATCACGAACGTCCAGGGCTCCGTCGCCAGGTGGTAGGCGGCGAGCTGCGGGCGGACGCCCTGCTTGACCTCGTTGTCTTTGTAGACCTCCTGGTGGATGAAGGCCACCTTGTCGCCCATCGCCGCGCGCGCCTGCTCGACGATGTCCACCACTGGCCCGCAGACCCGGCTCTGGCAGAGCTGGGGCGTCGCGAAGGTGAGCACCACGGGCTTCTTGCCGAGGACGTCGGCGAAGTCGGTCGTCAGCAGGTCCTGCGCCGGCGGCACGCGGGTGTCGATCTTCGCGAGGTCGCCGCCGACGTCCGCCGGCGTGAGCGTGTGGATCATCGTCGCCTTCTCGCCCGGCTGCGGCGGGTGGGGCCCGGGCGGGCCCACCGTGGTCGCGTAGGCCGACGTCGACACCAGCCGGCCGTCGAGGCGCGCCAGGCCCATGAGCACGTACTTGCCCCGCTTGGGCAGGTGCAGCGTGCTGACGTACAGGTTCTTGGGGCCGTTGGGGTCCTGCGCGGTCTGGCGGCTCTCGAACTGCGGCTTGACGGCCATCGACTCCGACCGGGCGACGAACGGGCCGCGCAGGCCGGTGCCGTCCGAGCGCGCGGCGTAGAGGGCGACCGCGGCGCCGGTGAGCTGCTTCTGGGCGCGGTCGTACAGCGCGAAGCCCATGCGGTTGTCCCCGGGCTCGAGCAGCGAGGTGCTCGGCGCGAAGATCGGGCCCTCCTGGTAGCGCTGGCGCAGCTCGCCGAGCGTCATCCCGGCGGCCTTCGGGAAGTCCTCGACGGCCGCGGTCGGGGCCGGCTGCGGAGGCGCCGCAGCGGTGCCCGAGCCGCCGCCGGACCCGCAGCCCGCGGCGACGGCCCCGGCGCCCAGGACGAGCGTGAGGGCGAGGACGGACGAGGAGCGGCGCACGGGGGCGAAAGCCTACGCACCGCGCCCGATCGGAGTGCCGGTCGGCCGACGTGATTGGATGGTCGCCGTCTACCAACTTGAGGAGCGGGCATGGCGGAGCGGGCGGCACTCATCACGGGTGCCTCGAGCGGGATCGGGCTGGCGATCGCGGAGGTTCTGGGCGAGGAGGGCTACGCGCTGACCGTGGCCGCCCGGCGCCCCGAGAAGCTCGAGGCGGCCGCCGAGGGCCTGCGGGCCAAGGGCTACGACGTGGCCCACGTCGCCGGCAACCTCGGCGACGAGGCGGCGATCCAGGAGGTCGTCCGCACCCACCGCGAGCGCCACGGGCGCCTGGACGTCCTCGTCAACAACGCGGGCGTGGGCATCGGCCAGACCGTCGACGAGCTGACCACCAAGCGGATCGACCTGCAGCTCAACACGAACCTGCGCTCGATCTTCATCTTCTACCGCGAAGCGATGCCACTGCTGCGCGCCGCGGGCGGCGAGCACCGCAACGCCCTGGTCGTCAACACGGCCTCGATCTCGGGCAAGGCCGGCGAGGCGTGGCTGAGCGTGTACTCGGCCACCAAGCACGGCGTCGTCGGCTTCACCGAGGCGATGAACAAGGAGCTCGGCGGCACGGGGATCAAGTCGACGGCCCTGTGCCCGGCGTTCGTCGACACGCCGATGACGGACTTCGTCAAGGGCCAGGTCCCGCCGGAGTCGATGATCACCACCGCCGACGTCGCCGAGTCGGTGCGCTACCTCCTCAGGACGTCGCCGGGCTGCGTGATCCCCGAGATCCAGTTCATCCAGCCCGGGGGCGGCCCGCTGCCCGGCGTGTAGCGGCCGGCTCGGGACGCGTAGATGGCGGGTCGCGGCGACCCCGGCGCACCGCGGCTGCCCGCGGGCGCGCAGCGCCTGACCGGCGTCGATCTCACGGACGCCGAGCGGCCGGGCCTGCGCCTCGAGGAGGTCGCGCTCGCGGCGCCGGTCGCCCGCGGCGCGCGGCTGCCCCGCCTGTCCGCGCTCGACATGCAGGTGGACGGCGGCGATCTCGCGAACCTCGCCGCCCGCGGCGCGTCGCTGGTCCGGGTGCGGGCCGACGGCGCGCGGCTGACCGGCGCCGCATTGACCGAGGGCTCGCTGCAGGACGTCGTGATCGCCGGGTGCCGCTGCGACCTCGCGTCGCTCGCGGGCACGCGGCTGCGGCGCGTGCGCTTCGAGGACTGCGACCTGCGTGGCCTGGACCTGCGCGGCGCCGAGCTCGACGGGGTGCGCTTCGAGCGCTGCGACCTGTCCGGCGCCGACCTGTCGGGAGCGCGGTGCCGCGCGGCGGAGCTCGCCACCTGCCGGGTGGAGGGCCTGGAGGGGCTCGACGGCCTGCGCGGGTCGGCGTGGGAGTGGCCGATGATCGTCGAGCACGCGGGCGCGCTCGCGGCGGCGCTGGGGATCGCGATCCTGGACGACGACGCCCGCGGCCCAAGCGCCGCCGGGCGGTAGGGCTAGACCGGCTGGACCAAGCGCTCCTCGTCGGGGGCGGCCTCGCGCGGCTGGAGCGCCGCCCGCGCCTCGACGCGCTCCAGGGCGGCCTCCGCGGCGCGCCGCTCGCGGCGCTCGCGCAGCC
>JAICJK010000577.1 GCA_025928415.1 Solirubrobacteraceae bacterium
ACGCGGCCGAGGCCGCCGCCGCCGCGAGCGCCGCGGCCTCCGCCGCGCCCGGCGCCGGCTGCCCGGACGGATGGGCGGGGCCGGTGTCCCTGGCCGAGGGCGAGCGCGTCCTGACCGTCAGCGCGACCCTGGCCCGCGAGGCGATGATGCCCGCGGTCCGCGCCTTCATGGTCCTGCAGGCCGTCGCCGAGCACGGGCGCATCGTGCGCAGCGTCCCGGCCGCCGACGACGTCGACGGCTTCGCCGGCACGTCGATCGAGGTCCAGCTCGCCTCCAGCCACGAGCCCGCCGCCGTGGCCGCGACCGTGCGGACCGTCGAGGACGTCGCCACGGTCGACGTCAGCGAGCCGGACGCCCCCGTGGCCCGCGTCGCGGCCGCGCAGGCCGCGCGGCCCGAGGCCGTCCCGGCTCCCGAGGAGCGGCGCGGCAAGGGCTCCTCGACCGTCCGCGTGGACGCCGAGCGCCTCGACGACCTCATGCACCTCATGGGCGAGCTGGTGGTCGCCCGCACGCAGGTCGAGGCGCTGGCCGGAGGCACCGCCGTCGCCGGCCTGCCGCAGGCCCTGCAGGAGCTGACCCGCTCCTCCCAGGCCCTGCAGGCGATGGTCATGCAGATCCGCATGGTCCCCGTCGAAGCGGTGTTCATGCGCTTCCCGCGCCTCGTGCGCGACGTCGCCGGGCGCTTGGACAAGCACGTGCACCTCGAGATCACCGGGCAGGAGACCGAGCTCGACCGCACCGTCGTCGACGCCCTCGGCGACCCGATGGTCCACCTCGTCCGCAACGCGCTCGACCACGGCCTCGAAGGCCCGGAGGAGCGCGTGGCCGCCGGCAAGCCCGAGGGCGGCACGCTGACGATCGGCGCGCGCCACGCCGGCGGCTCGATCGTCATCACCGTCGCCGACGACGGCCGCGGGGTGGACCCCGCGAAGGTCGGCGCCCGCGCCGCCGAGCGCGGCCTGATCACCGCCGAGGAGGCCGCCGCGCTGGACGCGGCCGGCGCCGTCGAGCTGCTCTTCGCCCCCGGCTTCAGCACCGCGGAGGCCGTCGGGGACCTGTCGGGCCGCGGCGTCGGCATGGACGCCGTGCGCGACAGGATCCGCAAGCTCGGCGGCGAGGTCGCCGTCACGTCGGTGCACGGCGAGGGGACCGTGGCGGAGATCCGCCTGCCCCTGACGCTCGCGATCATGTCCGCCCTGCTCGTCGAGGCCGACGGCCGCCCCTACGGCATCCCCCTCAACCGCGTGCAGCGCACGCTGCGGATCGCCGACCAGGTCATCAGGCCGGTCGCCGGCGCGCGGATGCTCGTCCTCGACGACGCCGCCATCCCCGTCCTGGCCGCGCGGGACGCCTTCGGGCACCCCGGCGAGCCGCCGGCGGAGGACACGCACCTGGTCCTCGTCGGCGCCGGCGACCGCGCCGTCGCCCTCACGGTCTCGCGCCTGGTCGGCCAGGTCGAGCTCGTCACCCGCCCGCTCCCCGACGAGGTCGGCGAGGGCGCGGCGGTCTCCGGCGCCGCGGTGCTGGCCGACGGGGACATCGTCCTGTTGGCCGACTGCGACGCGATCGCCCGGACCGCGCAGGGCGGCCGGGGCCTCTCCACCACCACGACAAGGCGGGCAGCATGAGCACCCCTTCCTACAGCGAGCTGCAGCTCGACGGCCTGCGGGAGCTGGCCAACATCGGCTCCGGCACCGCGGCCGCTGCGCTGTCGCAGCTGCTCGGCCACCCGGTCGACATCAGCGTGCCGATGGCCGCCGCGATGCCCCTCGACGAGGCGATCGCCGTCGCCGGCGCCCCCGACGAGCAGCGCTACGGCATCCTCGTCCCGATCGTCGGCGACCTCGAGGCCGCCGTCGTGCTGCTCATCCCCGAGGACGACGCGCGCTCGCTGACCGGCGTCTTCGGCCTCACGCCCGAGGACGAGCACGGCCGGTCGGCCCTGGGCGAGATCGGCAACATCCTCGGCACCTCCTACATCAACGCGCTGGCCCAGA
>JAICJK010000551.1 GCA_025928415.1 Solirubrobacteraceae bacterium
CGCGCGCCGCCTCGCCGCCCCCGAGGCCGTCGCCCCCCGCCTGGCCGCCGCCTACGCATCCGCGGACGGCGGGGCCCGAGGCTCGGCGCCCACCCGGGTCCGCGCCGGCTGAGAGTTCGCTTGCAGACCGGCGCGGTCCTCGAAAGATGCGATCCTGGCCGCCGCATGGATCCTCGCCGCGAAGCCACCGCCCGCGTCGGCGACCGCTACAGCGTCCGGGTGCTCGAGCCGTCGCCTCCCGCGTCGCCCCGCCCGCCCTACGTCGACGACCCCGTCGGGCGCGGCGAGGCGCCGGCCGGCATGGCGATCCTCTCCCCCGTCACCTCCGGGGACATCCTCTGGGACGACCTCGCGCGCGCCGACCCGGCCCTCGCGCCGTGGTGCGAGGAGCGGTGGCTCGGCGCCTACCGGCGCCTCGGCGCGCCGCCGCCGGCGTTCGCCGCCACGCGCGACGCCCTGCACCGGCTGGCCGTGCACGTGATCTCCCCGACCCGGCGGCGGGCCAACGGCGAGATCACCCTGCGCTGGACGCGCGGGGGCTTCGGGACGCCGTTCTTCGGCGACGACGTCCAGCTCCGCGTCGACGGCGACGTGTTCATCGTCCAGCAGGGCGCCGAGGAGACCCTCGGGCGGCTGACGAGCCTGAAGGACGCCGCGGAGTACGTCGGCTATGACCTCACGCGCTTCGACCTGGCGCTGGCCGACGAGCCGCTCGGCGTCGACCCGGAGGCCGCGCACTGGCTGGGGGACCTCTACGGCTTCGCGTTCTCGGTCCTCGAGCAGCTCCGGGCCGAGGCGCCCGCGGCGCTGCAGCCGAGCTTCGTGAACCTGTGGCCCGAGCACTTCGACGTCGCGCTGGAGCTCGGCGCCGAGGCCAGCGGGGTGCGCGCGACCTACGGCGTCTCGCCCGGTGACGCGACCCACCCCGACCCCTACGTCTACGTCGCGCCGTGGACGGCGCGGCCCGGCGGCGAGCTGTGGCGGGCCGAGACCTTCCCCGGGGCGGAGCTCGCGCTGTCCGAGCTGCTCGCCGCCAGAGATCAGCGCGCGGCGGCGCTCGGCTTCCTGCGCGAGCGCCTGGGCGCCCTCACCGCCGGCGCCGTGTCGTAGGATCGCGCCGCATGCGAGCACTCGTGACCGGTGGGGCCGGCTTCATCGGCTCCAACATCGTCGACGCGCTGCTCGACCGGGGCGACGAGGTGGCGGTGGTCGACGACCTCTCCTCGGGCCGCGAGTCCAACCTGGCGGGGGCGATCGGCCGGGGCGCCGTGCTGCACCGGGTCGACATCCGCGACGGGTCGGCGCTGCGAGCGGTCTTCGAGCGCGAGCGGCCCGAGGCGGTCTTCCACCTCGCCGCGCAGGTCGACGTGCGCCGCTCGCTGGAGGACCCGGTCTACGACGCCACGACCAACGTCGTCGGGACGATCAACGTGCTCGAGGCCGCGCGCCTGTCCGGCGTGCAGCGGCTGGTGAACACCTCGACCGGCGGGGCGATCTACGGCGAGGTCGACGTCATCCCGACGCCCGAGAGCACCGCGCCCCAGCCGATGGCGGCCTACGGGCAGAGCAAGGAGTGCGCCGAGCGCTACTGCGACTGGGAGCGCCGCCTCTACGGGCTGTCGACGGTCACGCTGCGCTACGGCAACGTCTACGGCCCGCGCCAGGACCCGTCCGGCGACGCGGGCGTCATCGCGATCTTCTGCGGCAAGGCCCTCGCCGCGGGGCGCCCGGTGATCTTCGGGGACGGCCGGCAGACCCGCGACTACGTCTTCGTCGGCGACATCGCCCGCGCCAACCTTCTGGCCGCCGACGCTCGCGAGGTCACGGGCGCCTACAACATCGGCACGGAGATCGAGGTCACCGTCCTGGAGCTGGTGGACGCGCTGCGGGACGCCGCGGGCCTCGGTCCCGAGCAGTTCGAGCCGGTCTTCGAGCCGGCCCGCCTCGGCGAGCTGCAGCGCAGCGCGCTGGACGCCGGCCGCGCGCGGGCCGACCTCGGCTTCTCCGCGCAGACGCCGCTGCGCGAGGGCATCGCCGCGACGTTCGCGTGGGCCCGGGACGCCGCCGGCAACGGCGCGGCGGCCTGACGGTGCGCGCGCCGGCGGCCGCGGCGCTC
>JAICJK010000129.1 GCA_025928415.1 Solirubrobacteraceae bacterium
CGCGCCGCAGGGCGTCGGTCGTGGCGGCGCCGAGCCGGCCGGCGACTTCCCCGAGCAGCGGCGGCTCGACCAGGCCGCGCAGCTCGAGGACCTCGTCGAGGTCGTGCTGGGTCAGCGGCCGCACGGAGAACCCGCGGTTGCGCACGGCGTCGACGATCCCCAGGCCGGCGAGCTTCAGCATCGCCTCGCGCACCGGCGTCACCGACACGCCCAGGCGCTGCGCGAGCCCCGGCGCCGAGTAGACGCGGCCCGGCTCGATCTCGCCCGACGCGATCGCGCCGCGCAGCGCGCGCGTCACCTCGTCTCGCAGGCTCGCGACGCGGATCTCGCCGAGGCTCGTCACGGCCGGGCATCCTACGGCGCGGCCGCGGCGTCCTCGCGCGGGCGCGCGACCGACCCGCCGGCGGGACGGAGCTGTCCAGCATCGGAGACACAACCGTCCAGCATCCGGCGCCGCCACCTGCGAGGATCGCGGCGTGTCAGCGCTGGAGGAGCTCGAGGCCGTCGCCCGCGGCGCGGCGCGCCCGCCCGCGCCGGCCCCCGGCGACCGCGAGCGCATCGCCGCCGCCCGGGAGGTGATCGAGTCCGCGCTGCAGGACGGCACGCCGGTCTACGGCGTGACCACCGGGTTCGGCCGCCTGGCCTCCGTGCGGATCCCCGCCGCCGACGCCGCGCAGCTCCAGCTCAACCTGGTGCGCTCCCACGCGGTCGGCGCCGGCCCGCCGCTGGCCGAGGACGTGGTGCGCGGGATGCTGCTGCTGCTCGGCGCGTCGCTGCGGCGCGGGCACTCCGGGGTGCGCCCCGAGCTCATCGACCTGGTCCACGCGCTGCTCGAGCGCGGCGTGACGCCCGTCGTGCCGAGCAAGGGCTCGGTGGGCTCCTCCGGGGACCTCGCGCCGCTGGCCCACCTCGCGCTCGTGCTCGTCGGGGAGGGCGAGGCGACCGTCGACGGCGCGGTGCTCCCGGGCGCCGAGGCGTTGGCGCGGGCCGGCCTGGCGCCGCTGGCGCTCACGGCCAAGGAGGGGCTCGCGCTGATCAACGGCACGCACCTGATGGCCGCCGCGGGCGGCCTCGCGGTGCGCGAGGCCCAGCGCCTCCTCGACGCCGCGGTGGTGGCCACCGCGCTGTCGCTGGAGGCGTTCAAGGGCTCGACGGTCCCCTTCGACGCCCGCCTGAACGCACTGCGCCCGCAGCCCGGCCAGCTCCGGGTGGCCACCGCCCTGCGCCGCCTGCTCGCGGGCAGCCCGGTGGTCGCCAGCCATGCCGACTGCGGCCGCGTGCAGGACCCGTACACGCTGCGCTGCGCACCGCAGGTGATCGGGGCGATCGCCGACGCGGTGGACTACGCCGCGGGGGCGCTGGAGCGCGAGCTCGAGGCGGTCACCGACAACCCGCTCGTGTTCCCCGGCGACGGCGAGGTGCTCTCCGGCGGCAACTTCCACGGCCAGCCGCTGTCGCTGCCGCTCGACCACCTGGCGCTGGCGATGTGCGAGCTGGCCTCGTTCTCCGAACGGCGCACCTACGCGCTGCTGTCGCCGAGCTACGCGGAGCTGCCGCCGTTCCTGACGCCGCGCCCCGGGCTGTCCTCGGGCCTGATGATCGCCCAGTACGCCGCGGCCGCCCTGGTCAGCGAGTGCCAGGTCCTCTCGCACCCCGCCGGCGCCGGCTCGATCCCCACCTCGGCCGGCCAGGAGGACTTCAACTCGATGGGCGCCCTCGCGGCGCTCAAGGCCCGCACGGTCGTCGAGAACGCGTCGCACGTCATCGCCACCGAGCTCGTGTGCGCGGTGCAGGGCCTCGAGTTCCACCGGCCGCTGCGCTCGACGGACGTGCTGGAGCGCGCCGTGGAGCGCGTACGTGCGATGGTTCCGCGCGTCGAGGAGGACCGGTCGCTGGCCGGGGAGCTCGCAGGGCTGGCCGGCGCGCTTCGCACCGGTGAGCTGGTATTGGAAGACGGACCATCGCCTGAGGAGGCACATCGATGATCAGAAGCACGCCGCGCATCGGCGCGACGCTCGCGGCGCTCGCCGCCACCGGGCTGCTCGCCGCCTGCGGCAGCAGCGACAAGACCACCTCGGCCACGACGGCGGCGCCGTCCGGCGCCGCGACCACCTCCGGCGCGAGCGGCGCCACGGGCGCGGATCCGAAGGTCGCCGCGCTCGTCCCGGCCGCGCTGAAGTCCAAGGGCACGCTGACCGTCGCCTCCGACGCGAGCTACGCGCCGATGGAGTTCATCGGGGCCGACGGCAAGACGGTCGAGGGCTGGGACGCCGACATGGCCAAGGCGCTGGCGGGCGTGATGGGCCTGAAGGCCAAGGTCGTCAACGCCACCTTCGACGGGATCATCCCGGGCCTGGCCTCCCACAAGTACGACCTCGGCATGTCCTCGTTCACGGACACCAAGGAGCGCGAGAAGACCGTCGACTTCGTCACCTACTTCACGGCCGGGACGTCGTTCTACGTCAAGGCGCAGGGCGGGCCGGCGATCAACGGCCTCGCCGACCTGTGCGGCCACAAGGTCGCCGTCGAGAAGGGCACCACCCAGCAGGACGACTCCACCGCGCAGGACAAGAAGTGCAAGGCGGCGGGCAAGAAGGGCGTGAGCGTCTCGGTCTTCCCCGACCAGAACTCGGCCAACCTGGCGCTGTCGAGCGGGCGCGCCGACGTCGGCATGTCGGACTCGCCGGTCGCCGAGTACCAGGTCAAGAAGTCCAACGGCCAGTTCAAGATCGTGGGCCAGGCCTACGGGACCGCGCCGTTCGGGATCGCGATGCCAAAGGGCAGCGGGCTGGACAAGGCGGTGCTCGCCGGCGTCAAGGCGCTGATCGCCAACGGCCAGTACAAGTCGAGCCTCGACAAGTGGGGGATCGGCCAGGGCGCGATCACCAACCCCACGATCAACGGGGCCACGAGCTAGGAGCACGCGGGTGTCGTCGACCGGCGCCACCGTCCCGCAGGACACCGGGCGGCCCGAGGAGATCCGGGCCGTCCCGGTGCGCCACCCCGGCCGCTGGGTCGCGGCGGCCGTGGTGGCGCTGCTGGTGGCGATCGCCGTCCACTCGGTGGCCACCAACCCGCGGTTCGGATGGGGGACCTTCGGCGACTGGTTCTTCGACAGCCGGATCCTGAAGGGCGTCCTGGTCACCATCGAGCTGACGGTCATCTCGATGGCGATCGGGATCGTGCTCGGCGTCCTGCTGGCCGTCATGCGGCTGTCGCCCAACCCGCTCGTCGCGACCGTGAGCTGGGTCTACGTCTGGGCGTTCCGCGGGACGCCGGTGCTCGTCCAGATCCTGTTCTGGAGCTTCATCGCCGCGCTCTACCCGACGATCTCGATCGGGATCCCGTTCGGCGGCCCGGAGTTCGCGCACGGCAGCGCGAACGCGATCATCACGCCGTTCGTGGCCGCGATCCTCGCCCTCGGCCTCAACGAGGGCGCGTACATGGCGGAGATCGTGCGCGCCGGCATCATCTCGGTCGACGAGGGCCAGACCGAGGCCGCGCACGCGCTGGGCATGACGCGCCTGCAGGTGATGCGGCGGATCGTGCTGCCGCAGGCGATGCGGGTGATCATCCCGCCGACGGGCAACGAGACGATCTCGATGCTCAAGACCTCCTCGCTGGTGAGCGTCATCGCCTACAGCGAGCTGCTGTACTCGGCGCAGCTCATCTACGCGGTCAACTACCGCCAGATCCCGCTGCTGATGGTGGCCAGCGTCTGGTACATCATCATGACCTCGGTGCTGTCCGTCGGGCAGTACTACCTCGAGCGCCACTACGCGCGCGGCGCGTCGCGGGCGCTGCCCGACACGCCGCTGCAGCGCCTGCGGCGCAACGTCCTCTCCTACCAGCGCAACCCCGGGGCCGGCCCGGGCATCGGCGGCTTCTGATGAGCGAGCCGATGGTCAAGGCCGAGCAGGTCCACAAGTCCTTCGGGCGCGTGGAGGTGCTGAAGGGCATCTCGCTGCAGGTCAAGCCGAGCGAGGTGATGTGCCTGCTCGGCCCGTCGGGCTCGGGCAAGTCGACGTTCCTGCGCTGCATCAACCACCTCGAGTCGATCGACGCCGGGCGGCTGTGGGTCGACGGCGAGCTCGTGGGCTACCGCCAGTCGGGGGACAAGCTCCACGAGCTGCGCGACTCCGAGGTCGCGCGCAAGCGGTCGGAGATCGGCATGGTCTTCCAGCGCTTCAACCTGTTCCCGCACATGACGGCGCTGGAGAACGTCACGCAGGCGCCGATCGTGGTCCGCCGGCAGCCCAAGGACGAGGCGCGCGCCACCGCCCGCGCGCTGCTCGAGCGGGTGGGGATCGGCGAGCGCGAGGACTCCTACCCCGCGCAGCTCTCCGGCGGTCAGCAGCAGCGCGTGGCGATCGCCCGCGCGCTGGCCATGAGCCCGAAGCTCATGCTCTTCGACGAGCCGACGTCGGCGCTGGACCCCGAGCTCGTCGGCGAGGTGCTGGACGTCATGCGCCAGCTCGCGCGCGACGGCATGACGATGATCGTCGTCACCCACGAGATCGGCTTCGCGCGCGAGGTCGGCGACACCGTCGTGTTCATGGACGGCGGCGTCGTGGTGGAGACCGGCGTGCCCCGCGAGGTCTTCGCCGGCCCGCGCCACGAGCGCACCAAGGCGTTCCTGTCCAAGGTCCTCTGACGTGGCCGGGCGGCGCGGTCGCACCGCGGGCCGGGTGCCGCGATGAGCGCGGGCCGCGGCGCCGTCCGCGCGGTCGAGGTCCTGACGCGGCTGGCCGGTGCCGGCCGGCCGGTGCCCGCCGCGATGCTGGCGCGCGAGTGCGGGATCCCGCGCTCGACGACCTACGGCATCGTCGGCGCCCTGGCCGGCGCCGGCTTCGTCGAGCACGCGGACGGCGGCTACAAGGCGGGCCCGCGCGCCCACGAGCTGGCCGGCGGCGTGACGATCGCGGCCGCGCTGTCGGTGCTGGAGAGCTTCGAGCAGGACGTCACCCACCTCACCGCCGGCGAGCTGTGCCGCCGCACCGGCCTGCCGCTCGCCCGCGTCGACCCGCTGGTCGACGACCTGGTCGCCGAGGGCCTGCTCACCGAGTCCGACGGGCACGTCGCGCTCGGGGTCCGCGTCGCCGCCCTGGCGGCGCGCAGCGGCCCGCTGCACCGCCTGCGCATCGCCGCGCGGCCGGTCCTGCTGGACCTCTGCGCGGCGACCGGCGAGACCGCCAACCTGGTGGTCCGCGATCGCGACGAGCTGGTCTACCTCGACCAGGTCGAGAGCCCGCACGCCCTGCGCCACGCGGGCTGGGCGGGCCGCCGGCTGCCGCTCGGCGCCGGCGCCACGAGCCTGGCGCTCACCGGCGCGAGCGCGCCGCAGATCGCCCGCGATGCGGTCGAGGTCGGCGTCACCGCCGTCGCCTGCGGCGTGCCGGGCGCCGACCCGGCCGCCGCCGTGACCGTCACCGGGCCGACGGCCCGCATGGGCGACCGCCGCCTCGCCGCGTGCCGCCGGGCCGTGACGGCCGCGGCGGGCGCGCTCGAGGCGGCGCTCGCCTCATCCGACCAGGAGGGGACATGACCGCGACGACGGCCACGCTGCGCTGCCGGGGATGGGAGCAGGAGGCGGCGCTGCGGATGCTCGAGAACAACCTGCACCCGGACGTGGCCGAGCGCCCCGAGGACCTCGTGGTCTACGGCGGCCTGGGCAAGGCGGCGCGCGACCACGCCTCGCTGCACGCCATCAAGCGGGAGCTGACGACGCTCGGCGACCAGGAGACGCTGCTCGTGCAGTCCGGCCGCCCGGTCGGCGTCTTCGCGACGCACGCGGCGGCGCCGCGGGTGCTGATCGCCAACTCGAACCTCGTGCCCGAGTGGGCGACCTGGCGGCACTTCCGCGAGCTCGACGCGGCCGGGCTGATGATGTACGGGCAGATGACCGCCGGGTCGTGGATCTACATCGGCTCGCAGGGCATCCTCCAGGGGACCTACGAGACGTTCGCCGCGATCGCGCGCAAGCGCTTCGGCGGCTCGCTCGCCGGGCGGCTGGTGGTCACCGCCGGCCTGGGCGGGATGGGCGGCGCCCAGCCGCTGGCCGTGACGCTCAACGGCGGCTGCGCGCTGTGCGTGGAGGTCGACCGCGGCCGCATCGAGCGCCGCCTGGCCACCGGCTACCTGGACGAGCCCGCCGCGTCGCTCGACGACGCGCTGGCCCGCCTGGCCGCGGCGCGCGCCGCGGGCCGGGCGCTGTCGGTCGGCCTGCTCGGCAACGCCGCCGAGGTCATCCCCGAGCTGGCGCGCCGCGGCGCGGCCATCGACGTGGTGACCGACCAGACGAGCGCCCACGACCCGCTCAACGGCTACGTGCCGGCCGGCCTGACGGTCGAGCAGGCCGACGCGCTGCGCGCCTCGGACCCCGAGGACTACCTGAAGCGGGCGGGGGAGAGCGCGCTCGCGCACGTCGGGGCGATCCGCGACCTGCAGGCCGCGGGCGCCGAGGCCTTCGACTACGGCAACGCGCTGCGCGGGCTCGCGGCCGAGCACGGCGACGCGGACGCGTTCGCCTACCCCGGCTTCGTCCCGGCCTACATCCGCCCGCTGTTCTGCGAGGGCAAGGGCCCGTTCCGCTGGGTGGCGCTGTCCGGGGACCCCGCGGACATCGCGGCCACCGACGCGGCGATCCTCGACCTGTTCGGCGACCAGGAGCACATCGTGCGCTGGATCCGCCTGGCCGCCGAGCGCGTGCGCTTCCAGGGGCTGCCCGCGCGGATCTGCTGGCTGGGCTACGGCGAGCGCCACCGCGCCGGGCTGCGCTTCAACGAGATGGTGGCCTCCGGCGAGCTGCGCGGCCCGATCGTCATCGGGCGCGACCACCTCGACGACGGCTCGGTCGCGTCGCCCGAGCGAGTGACCGAGGCGATGCGCGACGGGTCCGACGCGGTCGCCGACTGGCCGGTGCTCAACGCGCTGCTGAACACCGCG
>JAICJK010000070.1 GCA_025928415.1 Solirubrobacteraceae bacterium
CGCCGGCGCGCGGCCGGCGTGCGCCCCCGAGCTGCTGGCCACCCGGGCCGCCGCGCTGGGCCTCGAGCCCGCCGTGCGCGAGCACGACCTCGCCGCGCTGCGCGCCGCTCCCGGCCATCCGGGCGAGGAGGCGCCCCGCAGCGAGCTGCTCGACCTGCGCGCGGTCCTGCCGGGCGCGCGCCCGGGCGCGCCGCGCCTGGCGCTGTGCGGCCACGTCGACGTCGTGGATCCCGGGACCGTCGCGTGGCGCCACGGGACGCCGTGGTCGGGCGCCGTCGAGGACGGGCTGCTGTTCGGGCGCGGCAGCGCCGACATGAAGGCCGGCGTCGTCGCGATCCTCCACACGCTCGGCGCGCTGCGCGCCGCCGGCGCGCGGCCGGCGTGCGCCCCCGAGCTGCTGGCGGTCGGCTCGGAGGAGGACGGCGGGCTCGGGGCGTTCGCCGCGCTGCGCGCCGACGCCGCCTACGCCGGGTGCGTCATCACCGAGCCCACGGGCTTCGACGTGGTCTGCGCCCAGGCCGGCGCGCTCACCTTCACCGGCGTCGTCCACGGCCGCGCCGCGCACGCCGCCCAGCGGCTGGAGGGCGCCAGCGCGATCGACCGCTACCTGCCCGTCCACCGCGCGCTGCACGCGCTCGAGGCCGAGCGCAACCGCGACGTCGCCCATCCGCTCATGGCGCGCCTCGCGCTGCCCTACCCGGTCAGCGTCGGCCGCGTGAGGGCGGGCACCTGGTCGAGCTCGGTCCCCGACCGCCTGGAGTTCGAGGGGCGCGCGCCCGTGCGCGTGGGGGAGACGGTCGCCGCCGCCCGGGCCGCCGTGGAGAGCGCGGTGGCCGCCGCCGACGCCACCGCCGAGCTGGCCTGGACCGGCGGGCAGTTCGCCGCCGGCGAGACCGATCCCGCGCACCCGCTGGTCGCGGCGACGTCCGCCGCGGTGCGGAGCGAGCGGGGGACGGGCGGCGGGCTCGCCGGCGTGCCGTGGGGCGCCGACCTGCGGCTGTTCGCCGCCCGCGGCGTCCCGACCGTCATGTGCGGGACCGAGGGGATCGACGTCAGCCATGCCGTCGACGAGCACGTCGCCGTCGACCAGGTCCTCGCCCTGGCGCGCGTGCTCGTGCGGCTGTGCTGCGCGTACGCGGGGTGACGCAGGCGCGCGCTCACGCGCGCATGCCCCCACGCTCACGCCACGCACGCGTCGTGCGCCGCGCGCGCGACGCGCACGCGGGCGAGCTGCGCGCCCCGCGTGTCCAGCACCGTGAGCGCGCCCGTGCCCAGCGACGGCGTGAGCACCCACCCGTAGGTGCGCTGCACGTTGTAGGAGCCCCGCGGCACGCGCAGGCGCCGGCGCACCCCGCCGGTGGCCCGCCCGTGCACCCGCACCGAGCCCTCCGCGCCGCTGGCCACGTAGGCCACGCCGGGCCCGAAGCTCACGTGCTGGGGCGCCGCGCCGGCCTCCAGCAGGGAGACCGGCGTACGGGCATCGCCCGCGAAGACGGCGATCCGGGGCTCGCGGCCGGCGGTCACCCACACGCGGTCCCCGCGGGGCGAGAACGCCACGTCGTGGGCGAGGAACGGCGGCCGCACGCGCCCGGCCGGCCGCGGGCGCAGCGGGTCGCGGACGTCGAGGACGGCGATCTCGGCGGCGCTGGAGCCCAGCGAGACCCAGAGCACGTGCGCGCGCGGATGCAGCGACAGGTGGCGCGCGCCGTCCCCGACCGCCACGCGCCGCACCACGCGCCCGGCGACCAGGTCGACCACCGCGAGCTCGCCGTGGCCGCCGTCGCTGACGTAGGCCAGCCGTCCGCCCGGCGCCACGGCGGTGTAGCGCGGAGCGCCGAAGCCGCCCAGCACGCGCCGCACCCGCAGGGGCCGCCCCTCCACGAGCGAGATCGCGCCCGCGTCGGAGTGGGCGACGACCGCCCGGCCGCCGCCCGCCCGCTCGATGCTGCGCGGCCCTTCCAGCGTGCGCAGGCGCTGGATCACGCGCCGGCGCACCAGTGCGACCACCGCGACGTGCGCCTCGGTGTCCGCCGTCACCAGCGCGAGCGGCTCGGGCCGCGGGCGCCCCGGCGGGCGCCCGATGAGCACCGGCGCGGCGGCGAGGCCGAGCCCGAGGAACTCGCGGCGGTCGATCATGCAGTCGATACGCGCCCGGCGGACCGAGCGGTCCCGGCTGCGCTCCGCGCCGGCCGCGCCATGCCGTCACCGCGCGCCCCTTGCAAGACAGATGTACGTGATAACGTACAGTCGTCTCATGGCGACCATCGACGAGTTCCAGGCCGCGATCCACATCGGTCCCCGCGTGCGCGCGCTGCGCGAGGCGATGGACCTCAGCCTGCGGGACCTCGCCGAGCGCTCCGGGGTCAGCGCGCCGATGCTCTCGCAGGTCGAGCGGGGCGAGACCAGCCCCACGCTGGCGATCGCCGGCCGCATCGCCCACGGCCTGGAGCTGCGCCTCAGCCAGCTCCTGCGCCTGGACGAGTCGGGCACGGTGTCGATCGTCCGCGCCGCCGAGCGGCGCCGTGGCGGCGGCGGCGGCCACGCGATCGAGATCCTCACGCCGCCGCTGCCCGGCCAGCGCTCGGAGCTCAGCCGCCACGTCCTGGCGCCCGGCGCGCAGACCGGCGGCCCCGGCGATCCGCCGATGCACGAGGCGGGCTCGCGCGAGGTCGCCCTCGTCGAGTACGGCGACGCCGTCCTCGACATCGACGGCGAGCGCCACGAGCTGCGAGCGGGGGACTGCGTCACCTTCGACGCCGACCTGCCCCACCACTTCGAGAACCCGAGCGGGAAGGAGACCGCCCTGCTGGCCATCGTGTCCGCAGGGCTGCGACGGTCATGAGCACGAACCCCAAGACGCTGTTCGACAAGATCTGGGCGGCCCACGAGGTGGCCGGGAACCTGCTGTACATCGATCTGCACCTCGTGCACGAGGTGACCAGCCCGCAGGCCTTCGACGGGCTGCGGCTGGCCGGGCGCACGGTGCGCCGGCCCGACCGGACGCTGGCCACGGCCGATCACAACGTGCCCACCGACGGGACGCCGGTCGCCGCGCGCATCCGCGACGAGCTCAGCCGCGTGCAGGTCCAGACGCTCGAGCGCAACTGCGCCGAGTTCGGGATCCCGGTCTACTCGCTGGGCTCCGACCGCCAGGGGATCGTGCACGTCATCGGCCCGGAGCTCGGCGTGACCCAGCCCGGCATGACGATCGTCTGCGGCGACAGCCACACCGCCACCCACGGGGCGTTCGGCGCGCTCGCCTTCGGGATCGGGACCAGCGAGGTCGAGCACGTGCTGGCCACCCAGTGCCTGGTGCAGCACAAGCCGTCCTCGATGCGGATCTCCTACGCGGGCGAGCTCGGCTTCGGCGTCACCGCCAAGGACCTGATCCTCGCGACGATCGGCCAGATGGGCGTCGACGGCGCGGCGGGCCACGTCGTGGAGTTCGCCGGCCCGGCCATCGAGGCGCTGTCGATGGAGGGGCGGATGACGATCTGCAACATGACGATCGAGGGCGGTGGGCGGGCCGGGATGATCGCGCCGGACGCCACCACGCTCGAGTACCTGCGCGGGCGCCCGGCCGCTCCGGAGCAGCTCGACATCTCCGGCCTGCACACCGACGCGGGCGCCGCGTTCGACCGGGAGCTGACCGTCGACGCCGCCGCCCTGAGCCCGATGGTGTCCTGGGGCACGAACCCCGCGCAGGTCGCGCCGGTGACCGGCGCGGTCCCGGACCCCGGCTCCGACGGCGACGAGCGCGCGCTGGCCTACATGGACCTGCGGGCCGGGACGCCGATCGAGGAGATCAAGCTCGACCGCGTGTTCATCGGCTCGTGCACCAACTCGCGGATCGGCGACCTGCGCGCGGCCGCCGAGGTCGTCAAGGGCCGGAAGGTCTCCGGGGACCTCTACGCGATGGTCGTCCCGGGCTCGGTGCAGGTCAAGGCGCAGGCCGAGGCCGAGGGGCTCGACGAGGTCTTCCGGGCCGCGGGCTTCGACTGGCGCGGCGCGGGCTGCTCGATGTGCCTGGGAATGAACCCCGACACGCTGGCCCCGGGGGAGCGCTGCGCGTCGACGTCGAACCGCAACTTCGAGGGCCGCCAGGGTCGCGGCGGGCGCACCCACCTGGTCTCCCCGGAGATGGCCGCCGCGGCCGCGATCGCCGGGCACTTCGTCGACATCCGCGACTGGAGCTAGGAGCGCAGCCCATGAAGGCCATCGAGACCATCACCGGGCCGGTGTCCGTGCTGGCGCGCGACGACGTCGACACCGACCAGATCATTCCCAAGCAGTTCCTCAAGCGGGTCGAGCGGACCGGCTTCGGGGAGTTCCTGTTCTTCGACTGGGCCAAGGAGGCCGACTGGGACCTGCCGCCCAACCAGATCCTCGTGACCGGCCGCAACTTCGGCTGCGGCTCCAGCCGCGAGCACGCCCCGTGGGCGCTGGAGGACTACGGCTTCCGGGCGATCATCGCCGAGAGCTTCGCCGACATCTTCCGCTCGAACTGCACGAAGATCGGCCTGCTGCCCGTCCAGCTCGACCGCGCTGCGGTGGAGGCCGTCGCCGAGGCCGGCCAGGCCCAGGTCGACCTCGCCGCCCAGGAGGTCCGCTGGCCGGGAGGGAGCGCCTCCTTCGCGATCGACCCGGAGATCAAGCACCGGCTGCTCGAGGGCCTGGACGACATCGCGCTGACCCTCAAGCAGGCCGACGCGATCGCCGCCTACGAGCGCGACGGCGAGCGCAGCGGCCCCTCCACGGTGGCCCTGTAGCCGTGCCGCGCATCGTCACCCTGCCCGGGGACGGCATCGGCCCGGAGGTCCTGGCCCCGGCGGTGGACCTGCTCCGGCGCCTCGTGCCCGCCGTCGAGGTCGAGGAGCACGTCTTCGGCGGCGCCTCGATCGACGCCCACGGGACCGCCCTGACCGACGACGTCCTGGCCGCCTGCCGGGGCGCCGACGCCGTCCTGCTCGCCGCGGTCGGCGGCCCGAAGTGGGACACCACCGACCCGTCAAAGCCGCGCCCGGAGCAGGGCCTGCTCGGCCTGCGCAAGGAGCTCGGGCTGTTCGCCAACCTGCGGCCCGTACGCCCGATCCCCGCGCTGTACGACGCCAGTCCGCTCAAGCGCGAGCGCATCGAGGGCACCGACCTGCTCGTCGTCCGCGAGCTCACGGGCGGCATCTACTTCGGCGCGAAGACGCGGACGGAGACCACCGCCTCGGACCTGTGCGCCTACTCCACGCAGGAGATCACGCGGATCGCCGAGGTCGCCTTCCGCGCCGCGCGCCGCAAGGTCACCAGCGTCGACAAGGCCAACGTCCTGGAGACCAGCCGCCTGTGGCGCGCGACGGTCACCGCGGTCGCCGCGGGCCACGACGTCCCGCTCGACCACCTGCTGGTCGACAACGCCGCCATGCAGCTGGTGGCCAACCCCGCGGACTTCGACGTCATCGTCACCGAGAACATGTTCGGCGACATCCTCAGCGACGAGGCGGCGATGATCACCGGCTCGATCGGGATGCTCCCGAGCGCCAGCCTCGGCGCCGACGGCGACCCCGGCGTCTTCGAGCCCGTGCACGGCTCGGCGCCGGACATCGCGGGCACCGGCGCCGCCAACCCGCTCGCGATGTTCCTCAGCACGGCCCTGCTGCTGCGCCACGGCCTGTCTTTGGAAACCGAGGCCGCCGCGGTAGAGTCGGCGGTCGATGCGGCCCTGCGGGACGGGCTGCGCACCCGCGACCTCGGCGGCACCGCGAGCACGGCCGAGGCCACCCGAGCAGTGCTCGCGCACCTGTAGGCGACCAAGGACGAGCGAAGGAGTTTCTGACGTGGAGCAAGCGGACCTCATCTGGCTGAACGGGGAGCTCGTCGCCTGGGAGGACGCGAAGGTCCACGTACTCACGCACGGCCTGCACTACGGCACCGGCGTCTTCGAGGGCATCCGCTGCTACGACACCGAGATCGGCCCGGCCGTCTTCCGCCACCAGGCCCACATGGACCGCCTGTTCAAGTCGGCGGAGCTGTACTACATGCCGATCCCGTTCGACCGGGAGCAGCTGCGCCAGGCGACGCTCGAGCTGATCGGGGCCAACGGCTTCCGCTCCTGCTACATCCGCCCGCTGGTCTACCGCGGCTACGGCACGATGGGCCTGTTCCCGCTCGACGCGCCGGTCGACGTCACGATCGCGACCTGGGAGTGGGCGGCCTACCTGGGGGAGGCGGGCAAGCGCGACGGCATCCGCGCGAAGGTCTCCTCGTGGCGGCGCATCAGCCCCGACTCGCTGATCCCGCACGCCAAGGCCTCGGGCCAGTACCTGAACTCGATCCTGGCCAAGATCGAGTCGCACAAGGCCGGCTACGAGGAGGCCATCCTCCTCGACGACCACGGCTACGTGTGCGAGGGCTCCGGCGAGAACATCTTCGTCGTGCGCGACGGCGTGATCGCCACTCCGCCGCAGACCGCGTCGATCCTCGACGGCATCAACCGCATGTCGGTCGTCCAGATCGCCCGCGACCTCGGCTTCGAGGTGGCGGAGCGCAACCTCGCGCGCGCGGAGCTCTACCTGGCCGACGAGGTCTTCATGACCGGCACCGCGGCCGAGCTCGTCCCGGTGCGCGAGATCGACGACCACGCCATCGGCGACGGCAAGCCCGGCGAGATCAGCCGGGCGATCCAGGTCGCGTTCGACGACGCCCTGCACGGGCGCACCGAGCGCTACCGCGAGTGGCTCGACCCGGTGCCCGCGGCGGCCTACGCACGCTCGAGCACCCAGGTGGCATGACCGCGGCGGCGGGGCGGCGAATCGGTGGGCGGCGCGGGCGCTGACGCGCACGCGCCGCTGCTCGCACGACCGCCACCCACCGAGAGGATCCACCGTCCATGACCATCGAGCTCTACGACGCCACGCTGCGCGACGGCATGCAGGGCGAGGGCATGACGTTGACCGCGCAGGAGAAGGTCCGCGTCGCCCACCGCCTCGACGAGCTCGGCCTCGACCTCATCGAGGCCGGCTTCCCCGCCTCCAACCCCAAGGAGCTCGAGCTCTTCGGCCTCCTGGCGCAGGAGAGCTTCGGCCACGCGCAGATCGTCGCCTTCGGGATGACGCGGCGCCGCGGCGCCGCCGCCGCCGAGGACGAGGCCCTGCGCACGCTCGCCGCGTGCTTCACGCCGGTCACGACGATCGTCGGCAAGACCTGGGACCTCCACCTGGAGAAGGTCGTGCGCGTCGACCGCGAGGAGAACCTCGCGATGATCGCCGAGTCCGTCGCCTTCCTGGTGGCGGAGGGCAAGCGCGTGATCTACGACGCCGAGCACTTCTTCGACGCCTGGCGCTCCGATGCGGCCTACGCGCTCGCGTGCCTGCGCGCGGCCGCCGCGGCGGGCGCCGAGCGGGTCGTGCTGTGCGACACCAACGGCTCCTCGCTGCCGCACGAGGTCGGCGCCGCGACGGCCGCCGTGCGCGACGGCCTCGGCGGCGACGTGCCCCTGGGGATCCACTGCCACAACGACCTCGAGTGCGGCGTGGCCAACACGCTCGCCGCCGTCCTGGCCGGCGCCACGCATGTCCAGGGGACGATGAACGGGATCGGCGAGCGCACCGGCAACGCCAACCTGGTCTCGATCGTCGCCAACCTCCAGCTCAAGCTCGGCCACGAGCTGCTGTCGGACGAGCAGCTCGCGGGGCTGACCGGCGCCGCGCACTTCGTCGACGAGGCGCTGAACCTCGTCCCCGACCCGTCGCAGCCGTTCGTCGGCCGCAACGCGTTCGCCCACAAGGGCGGGCTGCACGTCGCCGGGGTGCGCGCCGACGCCGCGACGTTCGAGCACATGGAGCCCGCGCTGGTCGGCAACGCCCGCGCGCTGCTGATCTCCGAGCTCGCGGGCCGCCAGACGGTCGCCGAGAAGGCCGCGGCCGCCGGGATCGCGCTCGACGACGCCGGCGCTGCGCGCGTGATCGAGCGCGTCAAGGCGCTCGAGCACGGCGGCTTTCAGTTCGAGGCGGCCGACGGCTCCTTCGAGCTGCTGCTGCGCAAGGAGGCGGGGGAGTACGAGCCGCTGTTCCGGCTGGAGTCCTGGCGCGTGATCGTCGAGCAGCGCGCCGACGGCAAGGTCGAGACCGAGGCGACGATCAAGATCTGGGTCGGCGGCGAGCGGTTCGTCCGCACGGCGGAGGGCAACGGGCCGGTCAACGCGCTGGACGCCGCGCTGCGCGGCGCGATCGGGGAGATCCACCCCCACCTGCGCGACATCGAGCTCGTCAACTACAAGGTCCGGATCCTCGACGAGCACCACGGCACGGGCGCCACGACGCGCGTGCTCATCGACGTCTCCGACGGCGACGCGACGTGGGGGACCATCGGCGTGGACGAGAACGTCATCGCCGCCTCCTGGCAGGCGCTGGTCGACTCGCTGGCCTACGCCGAGCAGCCCTCGCGCACCCGCGCCTCCGCGGACCGCGCATGAGCGTGCCTCGGCTTCGCCGAACCATTGCGAGTTCGTGCCGGCTGGCGCCGGCATTGCGAGTCGGGGGCGGCGGGGGCCCGCCGTGCGGGGTGGGGGCGGCGGGGGCCGGCCGGGGGGGGTGGTGCCGCGCACCGCCCCCGCCGCGCCCGGCGCGCGCCCCCGCCTCGCCTGGCCGGGCCCTGCGGGCCCCGACTCGCAATGCCGGCGCCAGCCGGCACGAACTCGCAATGCTTCGGCGAAGCCGAAGCACGCTCATGCGCGGTCCGCGGAGGCGCGGGTGCGCGAGGGCTGCTCGGCGTAGGCCAGCGAGTCGACCAGCGCC
>JAICJK010000238.1 GCA_025928415.1 Solirubrobacteraceae bacterium
CACGACAGCAGCCCCCAGATCTCGTGCCCGTCGCTGTGACGGAAGCGGACCTCGCGCCGCCACCGGGTCAGGTCGCCGCCGGCCCGGGCGATCTCCCGCGCCTCGGCCTCGGCGGCCTCGACGCGCAGGTCGGCGGCGCGGTCGGCCTCGGCGATCCGCTCGCGGGCGCGGCGCTCCGTCTGCTCGCGCAGGTCGGCGGCCGCCTGCTCGGCGGCCTCGACGATCGCCGCCACGCGCGCGGAGGCAGCCGCTATCCCGGAGTCCGGGCGCGGCGCGCGCCCGCCGGCGAGGTCGGCGTCGTCAGCCATCGGCGGGCATGTTAAGGCGCGCCGCGGCGGCCTCGCGCAAGAAGCGCGCCAACGGCCCGGCGCCACCGGCCCGCGGACCAGGCGCGCCGGGCGCCGGACTCTATGCTGGAGCGCTCGATGGACGAGCCACGCTACGACCCCGGTCAGATCGAGCCGCGCTGGCAGCGGGTGTGGGCCGAGGAGCGCACCTGGGAGGTCACCAACGAGCCGGACGGGCGGGAGTCGTCCTACGTGCTGGTGATGCTGCCCTACCCGAGCGGCGAGCCGCACATCGGCCACCTGAAGGTGTACTCCGTGGGCGACGCGGTCGCGCATTTCCACCGCCGCACGGGGCGCCGCGTGTTGCAGCCGATGGGCTACGACGCCTTCGGGCTGCCGGCCGAGAACCACGCGATCAAGACCGGTCAGCACCCGCGCGAGTCCACCGACGCGGCGATCCGCGAGTTCCGCAAGGCCTTCCGCGAGTGGGGGATCTCGATCGACTGGTCGCGCGAGCTCGCTACGCATGAGCCGCGCTACTACCGCTGGACGCAGTGGATCTTCCTGCAGCTCTTCGAGCACGGCCTGGCCTACCGCAAGGACGCGGCGGTCAAGTGGTGCCCCAACGACCAGACGGTCCTGGCCAACGAGCAGGTGATCGACGGGCGCTGCGAGCGCTGCGGCCACGAGGTCGAGGTGCGCCAGCTCGAGCAGTGGTTCTTCCGCATCACCGACTACGCCGACCGCCTGCTCGACGACCTCGACGCGATCCAGTGGCCGGAGCACGTCAAGACGATGCAGCGCAACTGGATCGGCCGCTCGGAGGGCGCGGAGGTCGTCTTCCGCTGCGAGGCGCTCCAGACCGACTACCCGGTCTTCACGACGCGCCCGGACACGCTGTTCGGGGCTACGTTCTTCGTGCTGGCGCCCGAGCACCCGGACGTCTTCCGCCTGGCCGAGGGCACGGGTCAGGAGCGGGCGGTCCAGGACTACGTCAACCACGCGCTCAACGAGTCCAGCGAGCAGCGCGGCGACGCCGAGAAGCCGAAGACGGGCGTGGCGCTCGGGCGCAGCGTGGTCAACCCCGTCAACGGCGAGCAGATCCCGATGTTCGTCGCCGACTACGTGCTGATGGAGTACGGCACCGGCGCGGTGATGGCCGTGCCCGCCCACGACCAGCGCGACCACGACTTCGCGGTCGCCTTCGGCCTGCCGATCCGCCACGTCGTCGCGCCGGCCGACGGCGAGCCGCCCGAAGGCGCCGCGTTCGCCGCCCACACCGGCGACGAGCGGCTCGTGGCCTCGGGGGAGTTCACCGGCCTGAGCGCGGTCGAGGGCAAGGACGCGATCGTCGCCATGCTGGATCGCGAGGGCAAGGGCCACGCGACGGTCCAGTACCGCCTGCGGGACTGGCTGCTGTCGCGCCAGCGCTACTGGGGCTGCCCGATCCCGGTCGTCCACTGCCCGGCCGACGGCATCGTCCCGGTGCCGGCCGAGCAGCTCCCCGTCCTGCTGCCCGACGTCCGCGACTACGCGCCCAAGGGGCGCTCCCCGCTGGCCGCCGCCGAGGACTGGGTGAACACGACGTGCCCGCGCTGCGGCGGCCCCGCCCGCCGCGAGACGGACACGATGGACACGTTCGTGGACTCGTCGTGGTACTTCCTGCGCTACTGCGACGCGAACGACGACGAAGCCGCGTGGGACCCGGCGATCGTGCGCGAGTGGATGCCCGTCGACCAGTACATCGGCGGCGTCGAGCACGCGATCCTGCACCTGCTCTACGCGCGTTTCTTCACCAAGGCGCTGGCCGACCTGGGGCACCTCGACGTCCAGGAGCCCTTCGCGCGGCTGTTCACGCAGGGCATGGTGACCCACGACGGGGCGAAGATGTCCAAGTCGCGGGGCAACGTCGTCTCCCCGCAGGACATCGTCTCGCGCTACGGCGCCGACACCGCCCGCGCGTACATCCTGTTCATCGGCCCGCCCGACCAGGACGCCGACTGGGACCCCAAGGGCGTCGAGGGCGTGCACCGCTTCCTGGGCCGCCTGTGGCGGTTCGCCGCCGAGGCGGCGGCCGGACCGGGGGAGGGCGACGACCCGCCGCAGCGCCCGGAGGCGCAGGACCTCGACCTCGTCCGCAAGGCGCACTGGGCGATCGAGAAGGTGACGGGCGACATGGCCGGGCGCTTCGCCTTCAACACCGCGATCGCCGCGATCATGGAGCTGACCAACGAGGTGTCGCGCGCCCGCGAGCGCGGCGGCGACCCGCAGGCGCTGCGCTTCGCGCTGGCGACCGCCGCCTCGCTGCTGTTCCCGTTCGCGCCGCATGCCGCCGCCGACGCCTTCCACCGCCTGACCGGCCGCCGCGTCTGGGAGCAGCCGTGGCCGGCCGCCGACCCGGCGATGCTGGAGCGCGACACCTACGAGCTCGTCTGCCAGGTCAACGGCAAGGTCCGCGACCGGGTGCAGGTCCCGTCCGGCGCGACCGCCGACGAGCTGAAGGCGCTGGCCCGCGCCGCGCCGAACGTCGTCGCCCACGTCGACGGCCACAGCGTCGTCAAGGAGATCGTGGTGCCCGGCAAGCTCGTGAACCTCGTCGTGAGGTAGCCCGCTTACAACCGCGTTCAGGTGCAGGGTGCCGCCATGCCTTCGGACGGATTCCGGGGCCCTGAACAGCCGCGAAAATGCACGGTTTCCAAAAGAATCCGGTGCGAAACCTACTCACGCACTCCTTCCCTGGTTAGGTTCGTGCCCTGACGAGGCGGTTCCCTACCCAGGAGGAGTGTCATGGGCACAGCAGTCGCAGCAACGATCGAGCGCCCCCAGCCCATCGCGGAGGATGTGAGGCGCGACCCGCCCTTGGTGCACGACCAGGGCAACACGTGCTTCAGCCTGTCGCTGAGGACGCTGAAGTGGCTCGAGCGGCGCCTCGAGCCGGGCATGCGCACCGTCGAGACGGGGTGCGGCAGCTCGACCGTGCTCTTCGCCCGCAGCGGGGCGATCCACACCGTGGTCACCCCCGCCGCGGCCGAGCACGAGCGCCTGCGCGCGTACTGCGACGCGCACGGCATCGACACCTCCAACGTGTCGTTCATGTCCGAGCCGTCCCACGAGGCGCTGCGCAAGGTGGCGAGCGACCTCGACCTCGCGCTGCTCGACGGCGCGCACGGCTACCCGTACCCGATCATCGACTGGTTCTTGGTCGCCCCGCTGCTGAAGGTCGGTGGCTACCTGCTGATCGACGACGCGTGCATCCCGGCGGTCCGCTCGCTGGTGGACTACCTGGAGCTGAGCGACGCCTGGTCCGAGCCGGTGTTCGTCGACGAGCGCGCCGTCGCCTTCCAGCGCCTCGACGAGCGGATGCCCGCGTTCGACGAGTGGCGCGGCCTCGGCGGGCGCGTGAGCTTCAGCTACCTGCCGCTGCGCCGCCAGCCGTCCGCCTGGCTGCTGTTCCTGCTGCGGAGCAACGCCTCGCGCCAGCCGATCAAGCTCCTCAACGACCTGCGCCACGGCGAGATGCCCGCTCGCGCGCAGCGGGCGCTGGACATCTCGCCCCGCGCGCTGAAGGCGCTGGACATGCCCCGCGACCGCGCCTCCCTGGAGGCGCGCGTCCGCGCGGCGGCCGAGCGCATGGCGCCGCGGCCTACGGGCCGAGGTCCGCGATGACCAGGCAGCGGTAGAACGGCCCGCGCCGCAGCCGGCGCGCCGCCGCCCCGAACGGGGCCCAGGCGAGGTGGTGGACGAGGTGGGCTCCGCGCGGCTGCGGGTAGTCGCCGAGCAGCGCGCGGTGCATCGTCTTCCACATCGCGAGGTTGAACACGCCGCGCACCACGACTCGCGTGCACCGCTCGCCGCCGAGCATCGCGACCATGTCCTCGACGGAGGGCAGCCCGTGCTCGACGTGCTCGCCGAGCCACACCACCGGGCCCTGCTGCTCGCCGCGGGCGCGGTGGCGTTCGAGCAGCTCGCGGTCGGCCGCCGCGGCGGCGGGGCCCGACGGGCCCATCAGGATCACGCGGCCGCCGGGGGCGGTGACGCGCTGCATCTCGCGGACGACCGCGGGCCGCTCGTCGCGCGGGATGTGCTCCAGGGTGTCCACGGCGACCGCGGCGGCGACGCTGTGATCGGGCAGCGGGATGTGGGCGCCGTCGCCGGGGACGCGGCGCAGGTTCGGGGGGCTCGAGTCCTCGCGCCCTCCGTGCCTGCCGTCGTCGCCGGGATCCACGCCGATCACGTGCCGGTCGGTCCACACCGCGAGGCCCTGCGGCCCGCTGCCGACCTCGCACACGGGCAGGTCGAGCGCGGGCAGCGCCCGCGCCACGGGGACGTAGCGCAGCTCGGAGTCCAGGTCCCAGACGCGCCACGGGCGCCGGAGGTCCGGGCGCTCGGGCCGGCGCCCGGTGAGCAGCGTCACGACGGGGTGGCGATCGCCTCGCGCCGGGAGCAGCATTCAGGCCCTCGCGGCCCGCCGGAGGAAGCCCGGGACCCGGAACTCGTCGGGCCA
>JAICJK010000185.1 GCA_025928415.1 Solirubrobacteraceae bacterium
CCCTCACCGACGAGCTCGCCGAGCGCCCCGACGGTCTCCTCGATCGGCGTCGAGCGGTCGACGCGGTGCTGGTAGTAGAGGTCGATGTGGTCGAGCCCGAGGCGCCGCAGGGACCCCTCGACTGCCGCGCGAACGTACTCGGGCGTCCCGTCGATCCCGCGCGCCCGCGGGTCGCCCGGGTCGCGGACGATGCCGAACTTCGTCGCGATGAACGCCTCGTCGCGCCGCCCGGCGATCGCCTGCCCGACGAGCTGCTCGTTGGTGTACGGGCCGTACATCAACGAGCATGGTGACGCCGAGATCCAGCGCGCGGTGGATCGTGCGGATCGCCTCCGCCTCGTCGCGCTTGCCGTAGAAGTCGGACATGCCCATGCAGCCGAGGCCGAGGGCGGAGACGGCCGGCCCGTCCGGCCCGAGGGTGCGCGTTTCCATGGACGGAGCTTACGGGCGGCTACGGTGGTGCGATCGCCGCAGCGCTCGACATCCGTGGCCTGGCCAAGACCTACGAGGACGGCTTCACCGCCCTGCACGACCTCGACATGAGCGTCGCCGACGGCGACTTCTTCGGGCTGCTCGGGCCCAACGGCGCGGGCAAGACGACGCTCATCAGCGCCGTCTGCAACCTGATCCGGGTCACCGCGGGCGAGATCTCGGTCTTCGGCCACCCCCACGGCGAGCTGGCCGCCCGGCGCCTGGTCGGCCTCGCCGAGCAGGACGTCAACCTCGACCGCTTCCTCGACGTCGAGGAGACGCTGCGCTACCACGGCGGCTACTACGGCCTCGACCGCGCCAGGGCGCGGGCCCGGGCGCGCGAGATGATGGACGTCTTCGACCTGCGCGCCAAGGCGCAGGTCCGCGCGCCCAAGCTGTCGGGCGGCATGCGCCGGCGGCTGCTGCTGGCGCGCGCGCTCATGCACGAGCCGCGCCTGGTCATCCTCGACGAGCCGACCGCCGGCGTCGACTTCGAGCTGCGCCTCGAGCTCTGGCGCTACATCCGGCGCCTGCACGCGCAGGGCACGACGATCCTGCTGACGACGCACTACCTCGAGGAGGCGGAGGAGCTCTGCGAGGAGATCGCGCTCATCCGCTCGGGCCGCGTCATCGCCCGCGACACCGCCGACGGGCTGCGGGCGGCCTACGACGCCGGCTCGCTGGCCGACGTCTACGTCAAGGCGATGGGCGCCGCGGCGGCATGAGCGCCGGGCTTCCGTGGCTCGCCTCCCGGGAGGTCCTGCGCGTCCTGAAGCTGTGGACGCAGACGATCCTCGCCCCGGTCGCCGCGCAGCTGCTGTTCATCCTCGTGTTCGGCCTGGCCCTGAGCGGCCGGATCCGCAGCGTCGAGGGCGTGCCCTACGACCAGTTCATCGTCCCCGGCCTGACGATCATGGCGATGGTCCAGGCCGCCTACGCCAACAACTCGAGCTCGGTCTTCCAGGCCCGCTTCGACCGCTACATCAACGACATCCTCGCCGCCCCGATGCGGCCCTGGGAGATCAACCTCGGCCTCTCGCTGGGCGGGGCGGTGCGCGCGCTGCTGATCGGCGTCGCGCTGCTCGCGGTCGCGCTGCCGGTCACCGGCGCGCCGGTTCACGAGCCACTCGCCCTGGCGCTCGCGATGCTGCTGGCGCTCGTGCTGTTCAGCGCCCTTGGGGTGGTCGTCGGGATCTACGCCGACACCTGGGACCACGCCGGCTTCGTCAACAACCTCCTGATCCTGCCGCTGACCTTCCTCGGCGGGGTCTTCTACTCGGTCGACGTGCTGCCCTCGCCGTGGCACGAGCTCAGCCACGCCAACCCGATCTTCTACATCGTGCAGGCGGTGCGCTACGGCTTCCTGGGGACGAGCGACGTGTCGGTCGTGCTCGCCCTCGGCGTGACCGGCGCGCTGGCCGCCGTGATGGTGGCCTGGAGCTCATGGCTGTTCGCGACGGGCCGTCGGCTCAAGCCCTAGCCCGGCGGCGCGCGGCGCGGGCGCCGGCGTGGATGCTCGTCGTCGCCGGCGGGACCTCGGTCCAGTTCGGGGCCGCGCTGGCCGCCACGATCTTCGACGAGCTCGGCCCGGGCGGGGCGTCGCTGCTGCGCCTCGGCTTCGCCGCGGTGGTGCTGATGGCGCTGTGGCGCCCGCGCGTGCGCGCGCTCTCGCGCGAGCAGGTCCGCCTCGCGCTGGCCTTCGGCCTGACCCTCGGCGCGATGAACCTGTCCTTCTACGAGGCGCTGGACCGCCTGCCGCTCGGCGTCGCGGTCACGATCGAGTTCGCCGGGCCGCTCGCCGTCGCCGTCTTCGGCTCGCGCCATCGCGGCGACCTCGCGTGGGCGGCGCTGGCCGCCGTGGGCATCGTCCTGCTCGCCGACCCGGGCGGCGGCACCGTCGACGCCCTCGGGCTCGTGCTGATCCTCGTCGCGGGCGCCTGCTGGGCGGGCTACATCCTGCTCGCCCAGCGCGCCGGGGAGCGCTTCAGCGGCGGGAACGGGCTGGCGCTGGCGGCGGTCGTGGCGACGCTGGTCCCGCTCGGCCCGGGCGTGGCGCAGGCGGGCGGCGCGCTGCTGCACGGCGGCGTGCTGCTCACGGGGCTGGCCGTCGCGATGCTCAGCTCGGTCATCCCCTACTCGCTGGAGCTCGAGGCGCTGCGCCGCATCCCGGTCAACGTGTTCGGCGTGCTGATGAGCCTCGAGCCGGCGATCGCCGCGCTCGCCGGCTTCGTCGTCCTCGGGCAGGCGCTCGGCGCGCGCGAGCTGACCGCGATGGCGTGCGTCGTGGTGGCGAGCATCGGCATCACCCGCCAGGCCGGCGCGCGGCCGCCGGTGGACCCCGCCTGAGCCTCGGGCCGGCCGGCGCGGGCGCCGCACCTGGGATGCTCCCCGTCGGCGTGCTCCCGCTCAACCTGCCCAACCTGCTGACCGTCCTGCGCATCCTGCTCGTGCCGGTGCTGGTCGTGGCGCTGCTCGGGGAGACCGCGAACGGCGACCTCTACGCGGCGATCGTCTTCGTCGCCGCGTCGCTGACCGACGCGGTCGACGGCTACCTCGCGCGGCGCTCGAACGCGATCACGACGTTCGGCAAGCTCATGGACCCGGTCGCCGACAAGCTGCTGATCCTCGCCGCGCTGCTGTCGCTGGTCTCGCTGGACCGCCTCCCGGCCTGGGTCGCGATGGTCATCATCGCCCGCGAGTTCGCGGTGACCGCGACGCGGATGGCGGCGACCGCGCAGGGCGTCGTCATCGCCGCGAACTGGTGGGGGAAGGCCAAGACGGTCGTGCAGGTCGCCTGCGTGCTGTGCCTGATCGCGGAGGACGGCTCGCCCGCCTGGCTCGACGGGCTCGTCTACCTGACCGTCGCGATCACGATCATCTCCGGCGTCGACTACTTCTTCGGGCTGCGGCGGCTGCTGCGCGAGGCCGAGCACCGGCGCCGCCACGAGCCCACGACGCCCTGAGCCACCCGGCGCGCCGTCCTCAAGGTGCGTCGTCGCGTCGCCGATCACCGTGGCCATGGAGCCACATCGGCCGTCCGTCGCTCCCCCCGGCTGGCTGCCGCCGCGATCACCCTCCCTGCCGGCGCCGCCGAGCGCCGCGCCCACGGCGGTCACCCGGGCGCCCGACGCCGCGATGCGCGGCCGCGTGAACGCGGCGATCGCCGATCAGCTGCTCCTCGGCGTCCTGGGCGCCGTGGCCGGCGCGCTGCTGGCCCCGGCCGCCGGCACCGCGACCGCGGTCGTCCTGCTCATCGCCGCCTGGCTGGTGGCCGTGACGGTGTTCGAGGCCAACGGCGGCCAGACGCCGGGCAAGCGCTGGGCCGGCGTCCGCGTCGTCGCCCGTGACGGCGGGCCGATCACCGCGCGCCAGGCGCTCGTCCGCAACGCGGCGCGGGTGCTGGACGCGGTCCCGGCCCTCTACGCCTCGGGGCTGATCACGATGCTCGTGACCGGCGCGCGCCGCCAGCGCATCGGCGACGTGCTCGCGGGCACCCAGGTCGTCCCGGCGGGCGGCGCGGCGCGGACGCTGCGCTCCTCGCGCGCGCTGCTGCCCGCGCTCACCGCGGTCGCGGTGCTCGTCTCCGTGGGCGGCGTCGCGCTCAAGGCGACCGAGCATCCGGCCGCACCGGCCGCGGACAGCGCCCCGTTCACCGACGCCGGCGCCCTGCTCGCGTTCCAGGCGTGCGCCGCGCGCCACGTCCCGGCGACGGGGACGTTCGCGGCGCCGCAGGTCCGGCGGCTGGCGACCGCGCTGCTCGCGGACCCCTCGCAGCCGGCGCTGCCGCCCGAGCTGCGGGCGCGCCTGGCGCCCTGCGCGCGCCTCGTGCGCTAACCGCGGGGCGCTAGGCGCCCGCGGCGTCGAGCCACTCGCGCCGCGAGACGTGATGGCGCAGGTGCTCGCCCGTCGCGATCTCGTGGCGCAGCTCGCCGAGCAGCCCGAACCGCTCGGCCACCACGTTGTGCTGATGGATCGTCTCGAGGTTCTCCTGGCGCGCGGAGACGAACGTGTCGGGCCCCAGCGCGCCGTAGCCGTCGAGCACCCCGCGGATCATCTCGCGCACGCAGTCCTCGACGAACCGCGGGCGGCGATGGGCGCGCTCGACGACGGCGCCCTCGTCGGAGCGCTTCATCAGCTCGTAGATCTCGCTGGACATCGACTCCTCGACGATCGCGACGAGCTGATGGGCCTCGAGGACGACGTCGCTGCCCTCGGGCACGCCGATGTGCAGCGTGCCGATGCCGCGCTGGTTGTGGGTGGCGACGGGGACGTGCTCGAGGATGCGGCCGATCTGCTCCTCGTCGAAGCCGTCGGCCAGCAGCCGCTCGCGCGCCGAGGCGGCGACGAGCCCCTGCGCGCACGGGCAGGCCGTCATGCCCTGCGCGGCCACGCCGACCAGCCGGCGCGTCCCGCGCTCGGAGGCCACGGCGCTGCCGAACAGCGTGAAGATCTCCTGCGTGGCGATGCCCGACACGGGCGCCGGCTTCTCCTCGGGGTAGCGCGCCTCGATCGTCACCTCGGCGCGCAGCGCGTCCTGGCGCTCGCGGACGATCTCCGCGATGCGCTCCGCGAGCGTCTCGGCGCGGAACGCGCTCGTCCCGAGGATCACCTCGCCGATCGCCTCGTTGACGACCTCCTCGAAGCGCGACATGTGCGCGCCCTTCTGTTGCGGCCCGAGGTCGACGAAGCACGCCAGCCGCGCGGAGAAGAGCTGCTCGTCCCCGCGCGCGTCGCTGATGCGGATCACCTTCTCGACGCCCGTCACGCCCACGCGCGAGAGCGAGACCTGGAGTGTCGGCAGCGACGCCTGGACGTCCGGCAGCCCGATGGTGGTGTTCGCGGGTTCCATGTTCGACTCGGATCAAGCGTAGCGGTGTGCTATCACTCCGCCCCTGGCTGGATGCCCCTCCGGTGCTACCCGGAGGACGAAGGCTCAGCTCCTCGCGACGCACGTCGCGGCCCGCGCCCAGGCGCACTCGCAGAAGGTCTCAGAGGGAAGTACCAAGAGGGTTCAGGAGAGGGAGGGCGCCCCAGTGGGGTGCTCTGCGCAACTGCGGAGTAGGGGAACGGGGCTTGAGCACCAAGACTGAGGCACTGCTGGCCGACGAGGCGCCGATCGTCGAGATGGACGAGCTGCGCGCGCTCATCACGGAGGGGCAGGACAAGGGCGTCCTGACGTTCGAGCAGATCGCGAACGCGCTCGAGGAGGTCGAGGTCACCAAGGAGCAGGTGACCGAGCTGCACCAGTACTTCATCGAGCACGGCATCGACGTCGTGGGCGC
>JAICJK010000170.1 GCA_025928415.1 Solirubrobacteraceae bacterium
CCGCCTGGCCGACATGTCCTCGCTCGTCGAGGAGTCCCTCAGCGTCAGCGGCATCCTGCTGGGCAAGACGATGGGCCGCGGCGACGAGCTGGCGCAGCGCTTCACGCAGGAGTCCTCGCAGCTCGCCGACCTGGAGGTCCGCTCGCGGATGGCCGGCCGCTGGCGGATGGCCAGCGTGCAGATGTCCTTCGCGGTCATGCCCGCGCTCGTCTACTGGTTCGCGGGGATGTCGCTGGCCTCCGGGTCCACGGCGATCTCGATCGGGACGCTCGTGGCCTTCACGCAGCTCCAGACGCGCCTGTTCTTCCCGTTGCAGTCGCTGCTGAGCGTCGGGATCGACATCCAGACCTCGCTGGCGCTGTTCACGCGGATCTTCGAGTACCTCGACCTGCCGGTCGACATCGCGCAGGCCGAGCACCCCGTCGAGCTCGGCCGCGCCCGCGGCGACGTCGCCTTCCGCGAGGTCTCCTTCGGCTACGACGCCGACGCGGCGCCGACGCTGGACGGCGTGAGCCTCGAGATCCCGGCCGGCACGACGACGGCGATCGTGGGGGAGACCGGGTCGGGCAAGACGACGCTCGGCTACCTCGTCGCCCGCCTCTACGACGCCAACGCCGGCAGCGTCACGATCGACGGCGTGGACGTGCGCGACCTGTCGTTCGCGTCGCTGGCCCGGACCGTCGGCCTGGTGTCGCAGGAGACCTACCTGTTCCACGCGACGATCGCGGAGAACCTGCGCTTCGCGCGCCCGGAGGCCACCGACGAGGAGCTGGAGGACGCCGCGCGCGCCGCGCAGATCCACGAGCTCATCGCGGGCCTGCCCGCCGGCTACGACACGGTCGTCGGGGAGCGCGGCTATCGCTTCTCGGGCGGCGAGAAGCAGCGGATCGCGATCGCGCGCACCGTCCTGCGCAACCCGCCGGTGCTCGTGCTCGACGAGGCGACCAGCGCCCTGGACAACGAGACCGAGCGCGCGGTGCAGGGCGCCCTGGACCGCCTGGCCGAGGGGCGCACGACGATCGCGATCGCCCACCGGCTGTCCACCGTCCGCGACGCCGACCAGATCGTCGTCGTCGACGGCGGGCGCGTGGTCGAGCGCGGCACCCACGGCGAGCTCGTCGCGCTCGGCGGCAAGTACGCCCAGCTCGCCGCCGAGGCGGGCATGGCCCCGGCCTAGCGGCCGGCGGGCGCGGGCGCGGGCTCGAGGTCCGGCGCGGGCGCCGCGTCCAGCGCGTAGGCCCCGGGCGCCAGGCGCGCCGTGCGGCGGCGGTAGGTGCTCCACAGCCACGGCCACTGGTTGGGGTCGTTGCCGTGCTCGTCGACGTACCAGTTCGTGCAGCCCGTGTGCCACACCGTGGCGCTCAGGGCCTCGCGCAGCTCGCGGTCGAACGCGTCGGCGGCCTGGCGGCGGACCTCGATCCGGCGGGCGCCGGCACGGTCGAGCGCCGCCAGCGCGGCGATGACGTGGGTGAGCCCGGCCTCGATGGTGGAGACCACCGACCCGGTCCCGCCGTTGGTGTTCGGCCCGTAGATCAGGAACAGGTTGGGGAAGCCGGGCACGGTGAGCCCGTAGTAGGCGCGCGGGACGCCGGCCCACTCCTGCGCGAGCGTGCGGCCCCCGGCGCCGGTGATCTCCATCGGCGCCACGAACCCGTGGGTCTGAAAGCCGGTCGCCAGCACGAGCACGTCGGCGGGGCGCTCGGTGCCGTCCGCCGTGCGGATCCCGGACGGGGTCACCGCGGCGATCCGGTCGTCGACCAGCTCGACGTTGGGCCGCGTCAGCGTCGGATACCACTCGTCGGTGAGCATGATCCGCTTGCAGCCGACCTCGTCGCGCGGGGTCACCTTGCGCCGCAGCTCCGGGTCGGCGATCGCCTGCTCGATCTGGCGGCGCGCGACCGCCCGGAACGGCCGCAGCAGCCAGCGGTGGCGGGTCATCGCCGCCGCCCCGAGGTCCTGGAAGGCGAAGACCGCCGCCCGATCGAGCCGCTGCAGGACGGGGAAGCGGGCGAACAGCCGCTTGGTGCGCTCCTTGTAGGCGAAGTCCTGCTTGGGGAACGTCCACCCCGGGGAGCGCTGGTAGACGTCGAGGCGCGCCACCGCGGGCTGGATCGCGGGCACGACCTGGATCGCGCTGCAGCCGGTGCCCACCACGGCGACGCGCTTGGCGGTCAGGTCGACGTCGTGGCGCCAGCGGGCGGTGTGGAAGGCCGGGCCCGCGAAGCTGTCGAGGCCCGGCAGCGGCGGGACGCTCGGCGTCGACAGCTGCCCGCAGGCGGTCAGCAGCACCTCGGCCTCGTGCGGGCCCGCGGTGGTGTCCAGGACCCACACGGCGCGGGCCTCGTCCCAGTCGGCGCGCCGGACCTCCGTGCCGGTGCGGATGCGGTCCAGCACGCCGTGGCGCCGGGCGACGTCCTCCAGGTAGGCCTGGATCTCCGCCTGGGGCGCATAGCGCCGCGACCAGCCGGGGTTCGGCGCGAAGGACAGCTCGTAGAGGTGGGAGGGGATGTCGCAGGCGGCCCCGGGATAGGTGTTGTGGTGCCACACGCCGCCCACGCGCTCGCCGCGCTCGAAGACCGTCACGTCCCGGTGGCCGGCGCGCCGCAGCATGACCGCCGCCGCGACGCCGCCGAACCCGCCGCCGACCACGGCGATCCGGCGCGCGGCCGCCCGCGTGCCGTCGCCGCCGCCCGGGTGTGAGGCCGACTCCACGCGGCAGACCCTATCCCGCGCCGGCGGGCGGCCGGGGAGGCCCGCCGGCCGGGGGCCCGTCCGGCCCGCGCGCGAACAGGACGTGGGCCAGCCCGGCGTGGACCACGTCGCGCTCGTAGGCGAAGCCGAGCTTCTCGACGACCCGGCGCGAGCGCGCGTTGCCGGGCAGCGTGTAGACGACGATGCGCTGCAGCCCCACCGCGCCGAAGCCGTGCGCGAGCGCGGCGGCGCCCAGCTCGGTGGCGAACCCCTCGCCCCAGCGCTCCGGGACGACGAGCCAGCCGACCTCGACCTCGGCGCGGCCGCCGACGACCACGTGGCGCAGGCCGCCGCGGGCGACCAGCGCGCCGGTGGCGCGCTCGTGCCACGCCCAGTAGCCGAACCCGTGCGCGGCCTGATGGGCGGCGTTGGCGGCGAGCATCGCGGCGACGCGCTCGCGCGGGTGCACGCCGCCCATGGTCGCGCCGACCCGCGGGTCGGCCATCACGGGCGCCAGCGCGTCGAGGTGCGCGGGGCCGAGCGGGACGGCGTCGAGGCGGGCGCTGCGGATCGACATGCCTCTAGCATCGCCGAGCGTGCCCGGCCCCGCCATCGCCGCCCTGCAGCTCGCCGGCCCGCCGGGGCCGTGGCGGCGGGCGGGCTTCGCGATCGGCCCGGACGGCCGCGCGCAGGTGGGCGCCACCGCGCTCGCCTTCGGGAAGGCGGAGGGGGACGGCGGCATCGGCGGCTGGACGCTGACCGGCGAGGGACCCGCCGAGCTCGACGGCCTGCGCACGGACTGGGTCGCCGCGGAGCCCGGCGCGCCCGCAGCCGCCGAGCACCCGAACACCGCGCTGTCCGTCGACCACGTCGTGATCGCGACCCCGGACCCCGAGCGCACCTGGGCGGCGCTCGAGGCGGCCGGGATGACCCTGCGGCGCGAGCGGCGCGCCGGCACCCCCGAGCGGCCGCTGCGCCAGGGCTTCTTCCGCCACGGCGAGACGATCGCCGAGGTCGTCGGGCCCGCGACGCCGGAGGGCGACGGCCCCGCCGCCTTCTGGGGCCTGACCTGCACGGTCGCCGACCTCGGCGCCGCGGCGGCGCTGCTCGGCGACCGCCTCGGCGCGCCCCGCGCCGCCGTCCAGCCCGGCCGGCGCATCGCCACGCTCCGGCGCGAGGCCGGCCTGGGCACCGCCGTGGCGCTGATGAGCGCCTACAGCCCCGGCGGGTGGCGCACCACGTAGGAGCGCGCCGAGCGCGCGGTGCCCGTCCAGCGCGAGCCGGTCTCGGCGCGCGCCGAGGTGTCGAAGCGGCGCCCGGCGATGACCATGTAGGCGTGGCCGGGGTTCGCGTAGACCGTGATCAGCCGGCCGGGGCCGGGGGAGCCGTAGTGCATCAGCTCGCTCGAGTCGCGGGGCCGGCCCAGGCGCCCGATCGCGTGGAGGACGTAGGAGACCGAGCCCGAGCAGTCGTAGCCCGCGGCGCGGAACGACGCGTGGCCGCCGCCGTAGACGTAGGGCAGGCCGGCGATCCGGTTGGCGGCGGCCACCGCGCGGGCGATGACGCCGGGCGACGGGCTGGTCCGCCCGGCGGCGCCGTGGCCCGCGCGGCGCAGCACCGGATGGCGCCCGCGGATGCCCAGGGCCTGCCAGGTGGCCGGGCCGGCGATCCCGTCGGCGGTCAGGCCGTGGCTGCGCTGCAGGCGGCGGACGGCCCGGGCGGTGCCGGGGCCGTAGACGCCGTCCACGGCGATCCCGAGGCGGCGCTGCAGCAGCCGGACCGACGCGCCGCGGTGCTCGACGCGGACCCCCGCGCGGACGGTGCCGCCGGAGG
The DNA here is from genome assembly GCA_025928415.1 of Solirubrobacteraceae bacterium. Classification (GTDB taxonomy): domain Bacteria; phylum Actinomycetota; class Thermoleophilia; order Solirubrobacterales; family Solirubrobacteraceae; genus Paraconexibacter. Next base: position 4,525 of record JAICJK010000170.1, read on the forward strand.
ACCGCGCGTGGCGCGCGCGCCGGATCATCCGCCAGGTCGCGGCGCCCGCGATCCCGTCGGCGCGCAGGTGATGACGGCGCTGGAAGCGGCGCAGGACGCGGGCGGTGCCCGGGCCGAAGATGCCGTCGGGCGTCAGGTGCAGCGCGCGCTGCAGGCGCTCGACCCGAGCGCCCCGGTCGCCGCGGTGCAGCGGACGGGCCGTGGCCGAGGACGCGCACAGGGCGAGCGCGGCGAGGGCCGCGACCACGGCGAAGCTGGCGGTGCGCATGGGGGGCATCGGGGGGAGGGCGACGGCGCGACGGCAGGCCGCGCCGCCAGGGCGCGGCGGACGGCGGCGCGGCGGGGCAAGCTACCAGCGCGAAGTGGGCACTTTGCAGGATCTCTTGCAGCGGCAGGGGACGCTCGAAGGCCCGCGACGGGGCCTCAGGCGGCCGGCGACGGACCCCCGGCGCCCCGCGACGGCGCCCCCGGCCGCTCAGCGCGGGGCGGGGAGGACGCGCCGCGGCGCCGGCTCGTCCACCGGCAGGACGGCTGCCCCGAAGTCCGCGGGCAGCGCCAGCCGCACGGCCAGGCCGCCGTCGGGCAGCGCCTCGGCCGACGTCTCGCCGCCATGGGCGTCGGCGACCGCGCGCACGACGGCGAGGCCCAGGCCGTAGCCGCCGGTGCGCCGCGAGCGCGACCCGTCCAGGCGCCGGAAGGGCTCGAACAGCTCCTCGACCGCGCCCTCCGGGATGTGCGGCCCGCTGTTGGCCACCACGAGCTCGGCACGCGGCGGGCTCGCGGCCGTGACCCGCGTGCGCACCCGCACCCAGCCGCCGGGCTCGTTGTAGCGGGCCGCGTTCTCGACGAGGTTCGCGGCCACGCGCTCCAGCAGCACCGCGTCCCCGGTCACCGGCGCGGCGTCCAGGACGGCGTCGATCGTGAGCCCCGCGGGCGCGCCGCGCAAGCGCTCGAGCGCCCCCTGCGTGATCAGCGCCAGGTCGGCCGGGCGCCGCTCGATCGCCCCCGCGCCGCTGGTCGCCAGCGCGAGCAGGGAGTCGATGAGCAGCTCCATGCGTTCGTTGGCGTCCCGGACGACCGCCGCCATCTCCCGCAGGTCGGAGCGGTCGACGTCGGGGTCGCCCAGCGTGACGTCGATCTCGGTGCGCACGATGGCCAGCGGCGTGCGCAGCTCGTGCGACGCGTTGGCGACGAAGCGCTTCTGCGCCTCGAACGCGGCGTCCAGGCGGCAGAGCATCGTGTCGAACGTGTCGGCGAGCTCGCGCAGCTCGTCGCGCGGGCCGTCGAGCGAGATGCGCTCCGACAGGTTGCGCCCCGAGATCCGCTGGGCCGTCGCGGTGATCCGCGAGATCGGGCGCAGCGCGCGGCCGGCGATCAGCCAGCCCGCGCCGATCGAGGCCAGCGTGAGCGCCATCAGCGCGCCGAGGAACTCCAGCAGCACGCGGCGCTCGGCGTCCGCGTTGGCGCTCGCGTCGGCCTGCGCGATCGCCGCCCGGGCCTTCCCGTAGACGGCGCGCTCGCCGGCCGACAGGCGGGCGATCTGCGGGGCGGTCTCCTCGGGCAGCCCGGGAGCGA